>DASTBI010000065.1 GCA_035712145.1 Candidatus Eisenbacteria bacterium
CCGACATGCAGTCCCGAGCCCGAGGGATACGGGAACATGTCGAGGCAGTAGAACTTGGGCTTGCCGGGATCGGTGCGGGTGACGAACGTCCCTCGCTCCTCCCAGTAGGCCTGCCACTTGGGCTCGACGTCTGCGAATGGAGAGCGGTTCATTGGGGCGAGGGAGGATAGCAGATCACGATTCCGCCGCTGCACGTGGCTGCTTCGCCACGTTGGCGTCGGAGCTGCTCGTCTCGGGCGTGTTCGCGAATTCGGAGCGTTTCTACGGTCGGGCAGCTCGTTTTGCTCCTCGCGCTCCGATCGCAAACACGCTACTCCGCGCTCGTCGCAAAACGACTGCCCGACACGCTTCTTGGCTCTTCGGTCATCCCCGTCTCACCAGTTGGGTCCCGTGCATCTAGCCAACCACCAAGAACCATTGCTCAAGTGGTGAGACGAGTAGAGATCACCGCAGACGAAGCACTGGTTCTTGGTCGGGAGGTAAGAGCACTTACCCGATGTTTGGTAAGGCGGACACTGAAGAACCGACAAGCGGGCGGGCATGTCGTTTTGCGACGAGCGCGGAGTAGCGTGTTTGCGATCGACGCGCGAGGAGCAAAACGAGCTGCCCGCCCGTGGAAACGCTGCGAGTTCGCGAACAAGCCCGAGATGTGCTCCCATCAGCCGCCGGAGTCGAGCTTCAGCGCTTCTTGGCGGCCTCGTCGCGCTCGGCTCGCGCGATCTCGAGCGCTTCGTGCGGATCGCTGGCGGAGGTAATGGCGCGGCCCATCACCAGAAGGCTCGAGCCCATCGCCACCGCTTCGGCGACGGTGGTGACACGAGCCTGATCGTGGGTGGCAGCGCCGGCCGGTCGGATGCCCGGCGTCACGGCGTAGACCGGGCGGCGGCGGAAGCCCATGACCGGCGGCAGGTCCGAGGCGGCGCACACGATCCCGTGAGCGCCCGCCGATTCCACCAGATCCGCGAGCTGCGCGATGACGATCATGGCGTGAAACGGCTGCTCGAATCCCGGCGGGAGCTGGAAGGCATCCAGGCTCGTGAGCACGGTGACCCCGACCACGCGCGTCGAGCCGCCCCCCTCGCCCACACCCTGGACGGCCGCCGCCACCATGCGGTGGCCTCCCATGGCGTGGACGGTGAGCAGATCCGCGCCGAGCCGCGCCGCCGAGGCCGCGGCGCCGCGCACGGTGTTCGGGATGTCGTGGAGTTTGAGATCGAGGAATACGCGCCGTCCCCGATCTTTGAGCGCGCGCACCACGTCCGGGCCCGCGGCGGTGAAGAGCTCGAGCCCCACCTTGGCGATCTCCGGTCCCTCGCCGAGCCGGCGGTCGAGGGCCAGCGCTTCATCGAGATTCGGGACATCGAAGGCGATCGCGATCTCGGGAATGGTGCGAACCGTTTTCTCGACCATGGTCTCCATCAGTGCTTCCCCCTTCCCGCGCCGGCCTCGCGACGCTGCGCCGCCGGCTCTCCGTCACCGAGGAGTCCGCCACGCCAATCCTGGAGGCGCTTGACGCCGCGCGCCGAGAGGAACGCGGCCATCTCCTCGAGCACCTCGGACGCGCCTCGCGGACGAATGAAGCTGAGGGTCCCGACCTGCACCGCGCTCGCGCCCACGGCCAGGAATTCGAGCGCGTCACGGCCGTTCATGATGCCTCCGGAGCCGATCACCGGAATGCCGACGGCGCGAGCCGCCTCGTGGCAGCGCGCCAGCGCGAGCGGCTTGATCGCCGGTCCCGAAAGGCCGCCGGTCGTTCGGTTCAGCTTGGGCCGCAGCGGCTCGAGATCGATGGCCATGCCGACGAAGGTGTTGACGGCGGTGACCGCGTCGGCGCCTCCCTGCTCGCACGCGATCGCCAGGTCGCCGACCGACGTCACGTCGGGCGAGAGCTTGGCGATCAATGCCGTGCGGGTGAGCGGGCGCAGACGCTCGAGCGTCTTTTCCAGGCGTCGCGGAACCGCCCAGTAGCGCGCGCCACCCTTGGATACGTTGGGACACGAGAAGTTGATCTCGAAGCCAGCGATGCCTTTCTCCGATCCCAGCGCATCGAGCAGGCGCTCGAGCTCGTGCGGCGTCTCGCCGCCGATCGATGCCACCACGGTCGCGCCCAGGCTGCGGAGCTTGGGCAGCTTCTCGGAGATGAAGCGCGCGAGCCCGACGTTCTCGAGACCGATCGAGTTGAGCATGCCGCTCGGCGTCTCGGCGATGCGGACCGGAGCGTTGCCGATGCGCGGCTCGAGCGTGACCGTCTTGGTGATCACGCCACCGAGCGCCGCGACGTCCACCACGTGCGCGTATTCGTCTCCGTATCCGAACGTGCCCGAAGCCGTCAGCACGGGATTGGCGAGCGTCATGGGACCGATCCGCACCGACAGATCGACCGACGTCTTCCTTGGCTCCGGTGATTTGGGCTGCGGCATCAGTCCACTCTCTCCCAGTCGAGGTCCCCGGCGGAGAATACCGGTCCTTCGGTGCAGCACATCGCATATTCCGCGTTCCCGAGCAGCGAAGGCGCGTCCCCGCGCGTCTCGAGGTAGCGAGCCTTGGCCTCCGGGCTTCGCGGCATCGGGCATCCCCGGCACACGCCGGTTCCGCACGCCATCACCGACTCCATGGCCAGGAATGCCGGTGAACCGCGCCGCATCGCCCAGAGTCCGACCGCTTCGAGCATGGCGTGAGGGCCGCAGGCGTGGATCACGAGCGGCGGCGGCAGACGGCCGGCGGCGCGCTCCAGGAGATCCACGACCGTGCCCCGCATTCCCTTCGAGCCGTCGTCCGTCGCCAGGTGGAGACGTCCGCCGTGACGATCCAGCTGACGATGCGCATCCTCGAGGCCGACGAGCGCGGCCTTGTTGCGAGCGCCGAAGAAGAACTCACAACGCCGGCCGGCGGCGCCCAGCGCCTCGGCCGCGAAGAGCAACGGCGCCACGCCGCGGCCACCCGCGACCAGCACCGGCGTGCCCGGCGTCTCGAGCGGATACCCTTGGCCGAGCGGCCCCAGCACTTCGAGCCGGTCGCCTTCCGCATGCTGGGCGAGCGCGCGAGTTCCGCTGCCCACTGGCCCGTAGAGGAAGCCCAGCACGCGGCGATTCCCTCGCTCGCCGACCGCCGCCACGCTCATCGGTCGCGGCAGCAGCACCGGCGCGGGAGCACGAAGCAGGAGCTGGACGAACTGGCCCGGGACCGGACGCCCGAAAGTGCGCGGCACCTCCAGATCGAGCCACCGATGGCCGGCGCCGTAGTCCTGATGCCTCACCACTTCGGCGGCCACCTGGGACCAGCCCGACCGGAGTGGCTTCTTCGCGGCGGCCTGTGCGCGGCTCATCACCGCTTTCCGGTCGAATCCGGCTGAGGCGGCGGGACCGCCAGACTGTCCGTGACCACGCGTTGCGTGTCGGAGGGCGCGGGACTGATCGGCGGGGGTGGCGGCGGAACGGGAGTCACCGGGGCGGCCTGCGGAGCCACCACCGATGGAGGCGCATCGCCCGCGCGAATCATGCCGTATCGGAACAAGGAGTCCATGGTGGACGCCCGGTGACGGATCCCGATGGAGTCCACCTGCGCGGGCGGCTGCGTGAGCGTCACCGAATCGCGGGTGGCGATCGCCGGTGGATCGGGAGGCTGGATCATGTCGGACGGTACGGCATGACCGAACCGCTCGAGATAATCACGCGCATTCATCTGCGCTTCGGTCTTGGGATAGTTCCGCACCACCGCCCACAGGAGGGAATCCGCCTCGGCCTTCTGCTGGAACTTGTTGCGCCGCACCCACGCTTCGGCGTTCAAGGCCTTGGCCGCGTGCTCGGTGCCCGGGAACTCCCGCGCGACGGCCTGGTACTGCTCGATCGCGCGGTCCGGCTTGTCGAGCTGGAAGAGGTACTGCTCGGCGAGCAGGAAGCCGGCCTCCGCCTTCTTGCTCACCGAGTCACCCCCGGCCTTTCGATACTGAGCGAGCCGGTCGAGGCTGGCCAGGCGGAGCGAAGCCTGCGCCCAGTACTGGGAAGATGACGACTGCGTCTGCACCTTGCCGTACTCGGTGCGGGCTCGCTCGAAATCGTCCATCGACGTCTCGTACGCGTACGCGATGCGATACTGCCCCTCGGCCGCCAGGGCCGTGCGCGGGAAGAGCTCGATCACGTCCTTGAATGTCTGCAGCGCGCGGTCGGTGCGGCCCGCCAGCTGATCGACGGCGCCGATCCGCAGCATGAGCCGGCCCCAGCGCTCGTTGCTCGCCGTCGATTGCGCGAAGCCCGTGGCCACGGCGGAAGGCGCGCTCGGCTTCTGCTCGTGGCCGGCCGCGGCCTGCAGGAGTGCGCGCTCTTCGTCGTAGCGCCGCGCCGCCTCGAGGCAATCCGCCTCCTTGAGCAGGTAACCGAATCGTTCCTCGTCATTCGCCGCCCGGAGACCGAGCGTCCGGTAATCCGCGCGCGCCAGCTCGGCCTGCCCCTGCTCCAGCAGCGCTTCGGCGCGCATCTTCAGTGCGCGATCGGCCAGCTTGCTCTTGGGGAAGCGCTCGAGCACCTGACCGGCCGAAGCCGCCGCCTCGGCGGGACGCTCGAGCGTGAGCAGGAGCGCGGACCGCTCGAGCAGCGCGTAAGGCGCGAGCTCGTGCTTGGGACTCTGCTTCAGGAAGTCATCGAATGCGGCCAGCGCGTCGGTGTGCTTGCGCGCGCGCCGCGCGCCGACGCCGAGATAGAAGAGCGCCTCGTCCTTGAGGCCGCTCTGCGGATACCGCGTGGGAAAGTCCTTCAGCATGTTCATGGTCTGGATCGGGTCGTCCTTGCCGATCAGCGAGCGCGCCCATAGCAGATAGGCATCGTCTACCCACTTCGACTTCGGATAGCTCGCCAGCAACTTCTTCGAGTATTCGATCGACTTGTTGAAGTTGGGCACCGCCGAGCCGTCGGGCTTGTCCGCAAGGTAGGGCGCGCCAGCCGTCGCCCGGTCGTAATACTTCCGCGCGAGATAGAAGGTGTTGTAGTAGGCGCACGAGGTCGTGACGGCGGCCAGCAGCACGATCGCGCAACCCTGAACGAATCGGCGGTGTCCCCTCACACGATCTCCTGGAGCGATGTCACCTCGAGCGGGCCGCGGCTCAGCGCCTCGAGTCCAGAAACCGCGGCGAGTGCACCGGCCACCGTGGTGATCACGGGCACCCCGTAGGTCACCGCGCTCTCGCGGATCGCCTTCTCGTCGTATTTGGAGGAACGCCCCAGCGGGGTATTGATCACCAGATGGATCTCGCCGGCCTCGATCAGATCAGCGGCGTTCGGGCTGCCTTCACGAACTTTGAACACTTCGCTGCATTCCACGCCATTGCGACGCAGGAAGCGCGCCGTGCCCCGGGTGGCTATGAGTTCATACCCCAGCTCGACCAGCTTCTTCGCCATAAAGGTGATCGCCCTCTTGTCGTCGTCCCGAAGGCTGAGGAAAACCCGGCCCTGGCTCGGAAGCGGTTCCCCGGAGCCAAGATGGGCCTTGGCCAGCGCCCTTCCGAAGTCCAGGTCGCGACCCATGACTTCACCGGTCGATTTCATTTCCGGCCCGAGCACCGCGTCCTCGCCCGGGAAGCGGGAGAACGGCAGGACCGGCTTCTTGACGCTCACCAGCGTCGGCTCGGGGGCGAGTTCGGGGGCGATGTCGGCGAGCTTCTCCCCGGCCATGACGCGGGCTGCGAGCCGCGCGAGCGACAGGCCCACGGCCTTGCTCACGAAGGGGACCGTGCGCGAGGCGCGGGGATTGGCCTCGAGCACGTAGACCTGCTCGTCGCGCACTGCGAGCTGCACGTTGATCAGTCCGCGAACTCCGAGCGCCTGTGCGAGCGTCTTGGTGATGTCGATCACTTCCTGAACCGTGCCTTCGCCCAGCGTGAAAGGCGGAATGACGCAGGTGGAGTCTCCGGAATGGATCCCCGCCTCTTCGATGTGCTCCATGACGGCGCCGACCAGGACGCGCTCGCCATCCGCGACCGCGTCGACGTCGACCTCGAGCGCGCCCGACAGGAACTTGTCGATCAGCACCGGCTCGTCGGCGGCGATCACCACTTCGCGCTCGAGCCATTCCGTCAGTTCCTGCTCGTCGTAGACCACGCGCATGCCGCGGCCGCCCAGCACGTAGGAGGGACGCACCAGGACGGGGTAGCCGAGGGTCTGCGCTTGACGCAGGGCCTCGGCGGCCGACGTCGCGGAAGCGCTCTCCGGTTGACGCAGACCGAGCTCGCCGATCAACACGCGAAAGCGCTCGCGGTTCTCGGCTAGATCGAGCCCGTCGAAGGGCGTCCCCCACAGCGGAACGCCCGCCTCGTGGAGCGCCCGCGCCAGCTTGAGCGGCGTCTGGCCACCGAGCTGAACGATCACCCCCACCGGCTTCTCGGCATCGATGACGTTCAGCACGTCCTCCGCCGTGAGCGGCTCGAAGTAGAGCCGGCTCGAGACGTCGTAGTCGGTGCTCACCGTCTCGGGGTTCGAATTGATGAGCAGGACGTCGAAGCCTCGCTCCTTGAGCTCGAGCGCCGCCTGCACGCAGCAGTAGTCGAATTCCAGACCCTGGCCGATGCGATTGGGCCCGCTGCCCAGGATCACGACGCGCGGGCGCGTCGACTCGGGCACTTCGCTCTCCTCTTCGTAGGTCGAGTAGAAGTAAGGCGTCACCGCTTCGAATTCCGCTCCGCAGGTGTCCACTGCCTTCATGACCGGCTTGATGCCGTAGGCCAGCCGGCGCTTGCGCACATCCTGCTCGGTGAGACCGAGACGTTGCGCCAGATGCCGGTCGGAAAGGCCCATGCGTTTGGCGTCCCGGATCATGGCTTCGCGCCACGGCGCCTCGGGATCGCGCTTCACGCGTTCCATCAGCGCGCGATCCATGTCGACGATGCGCTTCATCTGATGGAGGAACCACGGGTCGATCCCGGTCAGCCTGGACAGCCCTTCGGGTGGCTCGCCCCCGGCGAGCGCGCGGAACAGGTCCCGCAACCGGTCAGCCTGCGGGATGGGCAGCGTCTCGCGCAGCGACGCGAGCTCCGCGATCGACGCCCCGTCGGGCAGGACGTCCGTTTGATTCTCGAGCGCGCGCCACCCCTTGAGGAGCGCTTCAGGGAACGTGCGGCCGATGGCCATCACTTCGCCCACCGACTTCATGCGCGTGCCGAGCCGCGGATCGGCGGCGCGGAACTTCTCGAACGCCCAGCGCGGGATCTTGACCACGCAGTAGTCGAGCGAGGGCTCGAAGCAAGCCGGCGTCTTCTTCGTGATGTCGTTGGGGATCTCGTCCAGCGTGAGGCCCGCGGCGAGCAGCGTGGCGATCTTGGCGATCGGGAACCCGGTGGCCTTGCTCGCCAGCGCGGAGGACCTCGACACGCGCGGGTTCATCTCGATGACCCGCATCTCGCCGGTCTTCGGATGCACCGCGAACTGGATGTTGGAGCCGCCGGCTTCGACTTTGATGGTGCGCATCACCCGTAGCGCGGCGTCCCGCATCTCCTGGTAGCAGCGGTCGGTCAGCGTCTGGGCGGGAGCCACGGTGATGCTGTCGCCAGTGTGAATGCCCATCGGATCGAAGTTCTCGATCGAGCACACGATCACGCAGTTGTCCGCGCGATCCCGCATGACCTCGAGCTCGAACTCCTTCCAAGCCAGCAGGCATTCTTCGATCAGGATCTTGCCGGAGCCGCTCTGCGACAGCGCCAGACGCGCGACCTCGCGCAGCTGACGCATGTTGTGCACCACACCCGAGCCCTGGCCCCCGAGCGTGAACGAGGAGCGGATGACCAGCGGGTAGCCGAGCGACTCACCGAGCGCCACCGCCTCGGCGACGTTCCCGACGTAGCCGCTGCGCGGCAGCTTGAGCCCGGCGCTCTCCATCGCGATCTTGAAGCGCTCCCGATCCTCCGCGGTTTCGATCGCCTCGAGCGACGCGCCGATCAGCTGGACGCCGTGGCGCTCGAGCGCGCCACGACGCGCGAGCTGGACTGCCAGGTTGAGCCCGGTTTGTCCGCCGAGCGTCGGCAGCAATGCGTCGGGCTTCTCGCGCTCCAGGATGCGCTCGGCAATCTCGGGGAGGAGGGGCTCGATGTAGGTGCGATCGGCGAACTCCGGGTCGGTCATGATGGTGGCGGGATTCGAATTGAGCAGCACGACCTCGATCCCCAGCGACTTGAGCGCGCGGCAGCCTTGCGTGCCCGAGTAATCGAACTCGCAGGCTTGGCCGATCACGATCGGACCCGCCCCGATCACCATCACCTTCTTCAGATCGGAACGCACCGGCATCAGGAAACCTCCCCTCGAAGCGAGAGCACGGGGGCGGCGATCGAGAGACCGAGCACCACTCCGCGAAGCAGCGTGGATCCGATGAAGACGCCCGTCATCGCCGCGGCTGGCCCGCGGACGCCGGCTGCGCTCCGGCCTGGACCGGCTGTGGCGCCTCTGGCGCTTCGGCCACCGGGCGCTTCGTGCCGATCGCCTGGCGAAACGCGCGGAACCAGGGACGCGAGTCGTGGGGCCCGGGACTGGCCTCCGGATGGTACTGGCAGGAGAGCACCGGGAGCCGGCGATGGATCATGCCCTCGAGCGTCTGGTCGTTGCCGCTCACATGGGTGAGCTCGAACTCGCCCGCGGGCAGCGACTGGTGATCGACGAAGAAGCCATGATTCTGGGAGGTCACCTCGACCACGCCCGTGCGCCGGTCGATCACCGGATGATTCGCGCCGCGGTGTCCGAACTTGAGCTTGCCGGTGCGTCCTCCGAACGCGAGCCCCAGCAGCTGGTGACCCAGACAGATGCCGAGTGTGGGCACCACGTGCGCCACCTCGCGGGCGGCCGCGATCGCGAAGTCGAGAGGCTCAGGATCCCCGGGACCGTTCGAGAGCACGACGCCCTGCGGCTCGAGGGCCAGCACGTCGCGCGCCGGCGTGCGGGCCGGAACCACGCGGACGCGAAAGCCTTCGGCTCTCAGGCGGCGCAGGATGTTGTACTTGACCCCGAAGTCGTAGACCACGGCCAACGGCTGGTCGCGATCCGCCGAATCGGCCGCATCGCCGGGACCTGTCTCGTTCCACCAGTACGCCTCGCCGCAGGTCACGAGGTCGGCGAGCGCCAGACCCTCCATGCGTGGCGCCGCGCGTGCCTTGTCGACCAAGGACGCAGGATCCAGGTCGACCGCCGAGAGACACCCCCGCATCACGCCGCGGTCGCGCAAGTGGCGGGTGAGCGCGCGCGTGTCGATGCCGCAGATCCCTGGCACGTTCTTGTCTGCCAGCAGATCGTCGAGCCGGCCCGTCGAGCGCCAGTTGCTCGGCCATTCGCAGACCTCGCGGCACACCATGGCCTGCGCGCGGAAGCGATCGCTCTCCCAGTCCTCGGCGTTGACTCCGTAGTTGCCGATCAGCGGATAGGTGAAGGTGACGATCTGTCCGCAGTAGGACGGATCGCTCATGATTTCCTGATAGCCGGACATCGCGGTGTTGAAGACCACTTCGCCTGTCGTCTCCACCGGCGCGCCAAAGGACTCGCCTTGGAAGACCCGTCCGTCTTCGAGAGCCAGAATCGCGGGGGGGCGACGGATCACCGGGCGGGCGCCTCCATCCAGGACTCCTCCATGTGGGTGATCTCGCCTCCGCACCATGTGGCGAGGACTTTCCCGTTCACTTTCCAACCATCGAACGGCGTGTTGCGGCCCTTGGAACGGAAGCGGGAGGCGTCCACCGTCCACTCGTGCTCGGGGTCGAGCAGAGTGAAGTCCGCCGGCGAGCCGGGCTCGAGCGTCACCGCGGGGAGCTCGAAAAGCCGTCGCGGCGCGTCGGTCCAGAGCTCGAGCGCGCGTGCCAGCGTCAGATGGCCGGGCTTCACCAGGAACGTGATCGTGAGAGCGAGCGCGGTCTCGAGCCCAACGATGCCAAAAGGCGCCAGGTCGAACGGCTGACGCTTGTCCTCGAACGTGTGTGGCGCATGGTCGGTCACGAAGCAGTCGACGATGCCTTCGCGAATCGCCTCGATCACCGCGGCGCGATCCCGCGCCGACCGCAGCGGCGGATTCATCTTGGCGTGGGTGTCGTACTCCGCCGTGGCGTCCTCGGTGAGCGTCCAGTAATGAGGGCAGGTCTCGCCGGTCACCGGGAGACCGCGCCGCTTCGCGTCGCGCAGCGCTTCGAAGGAACCGCTGGCCGAAAGGTGCGCCAGATGGACGCGCCCGCCAGTCAGCTCGGCGAGCTCGATGTCCCGCCGCACCATCACCACTTCGGCGGCCGCGGGGATGCCACCGAGCCCCAACCGGGCCGCGACCGGGCCTTCGTTCATGTGGCCGTGACCGCGCAGCGTGAGGTCTTCCTCGTGGCAGACGATCGGCCGGCCGGTGGGCTTGGCGTACTCGAGCGCCCGCCGCATCACCTCCGCCGACATCACGGGGTGTCCGTCGTCCGAGAAAGCCACGGCTCCGGCCTCGGCCAGCGCGATCAGCTCGGCGAGCTGCTCGCCCTTCTGTCCCATCGTCACCGCCGCGATCGGATGGACTCTGCAGTGTCCGACCTGGGTCGCGCGCTGGAGCACCCAGGCCACCCAAGCCTGGTTGTCGATCACCGGATGGGTGTTGGGCATGCAGGCCACCGCCGTGAATCCACCGGCGGACGCCGCGCGAGTGCCGGTCTCGATGGTCTCCCGACCTTCGCCTCCGGGCTCGCGCAGATGGACGTGCAGATCGACGAGCCCAGGGCTCAGCCAGGCACCCGCGGCATCCACGTCGTTCTTTCCCGAGCCGGCGGCGCCGGGTCCGCCGGAAGCAACCACGCGCCCGCCCTCCACCGCGAGCTCGAAGGGCTCACCCGTCTTCCAGTGACGAGCATTCCGCACCACCTGCCGGGCGGTCATGGGCGCACCTCGCGCGCGCGAGCGGCGGCGCAGCGCAGGAGCACCGCACAGCGCACCGCCACCCCGTCCGTCACCTGCTGGAAGATGACCGATCGCGGACCGTCGGCGACGTCGGGAGCGATCTCGACGCCCCGGTTCATCGGCCCAGGATGCATGACCACGCCACCGGGCTTGAGCAGATCGACCCGCCGGGCGTTGATGCCCCAGACTCGCGCGTACTCGGAGGTCGATGCCAGCAGGCCTTGCTCCATGCGCTCGCGCTGAAGTCGCAGTGCCATGACCGCGTCGGCGCCGCGCATCGCCTCGTCCACCGTCTCTGCCCAATGGACACCCAGCGCCTCCAGCCCCGCCGGGATCAGCGTGCCGGGACCGGCCACCGTCACCGTCGTGCCCAAGGCCTTGAGGCCATGGATGGCCGAGCGTGCGACGCGAGAATGGGCAATGTCCCCCACGATCGCGATGCGGCGGCCCTCGAACTGCCCCTTCCACGCCTGGCGAAGCGTGAGCAGGTCCAGGAGTCCCTGAGTGGGATGCTCGTGGGGGCCGTCGCCTGCGTTGATCACGCCGGCAGAGTCGAGATGACGGGCCAGGTAGGCCGCCACCCCGGCCGAGGGATGGCGAACCACCACGAGATCCACGCGCATCGACTGCACCACGCGCAGCGTGTCGAGCAGGGTCTCCCCTTTGGCGGTCGAGGAGTCGGAAGGGGAGAACGAGACGTGGGTCGCTCCGAGGCGCTGCTCCGCGAGCTCGAAAGAAACTCTCGTCCGCGTGGAGTTCTCGAAGAAGGCGTTGCAGACCGTGACACCCCGAAGCTCCTGGCTCTGAATTCCGGCTCCGTCCAGCAGGTCCCGGAAACGCTGAGCCCGCTCGAGGATGTCGGTCAGGTCAGCCCTGCTAATGCCTTCGAGTCCTAGGAGATGGCGGGACGAGGCAGGGCGTGAAAAAACCCCCGCGCCGGTGGGCGCCGGGGCAGACACAATGGTGGCGGGCATTTCGACCTCCCCTTTGCCACCTCACAGGGCGGCGTTAAAGGATGTCCTGGCACGACGTGGTCGAAGGAGGAATCTATCCGATCCGGGACCGGGGTTCAAGGCTCCGCGCGTTCGCCGACCACGGAACTTCAGTCGGCCAGCTCGTTGATGACCACGCTGTCGACACCGTCGAGCTCGGCGAGCTTCACGCTGATCACCTCGCGCCGCGAGGTCGGGACGTTCTTGCCCACGTAGTCGGCGCGGATCGGCAACTCGCGATGCCCTCGGTCCACCACCACGGCGAGCTGGATGGAGCGCGGACGCCCGAAGTCGATGATCGCGTCGAGCGCCGCCCGCACCGTCCGGCCGGTATAGAGGACGTCGTCGACCAGGACCACCACCTTGCCGTTCACGTCGGGCAGCGCCTCGTTGTTCCCGACCACCGGCTGATGGGACACGGTGGTGAGATCGTCGCGATAGAGCGTGATGTCGAGGCTTCCCTGCACCGGAGGGCTACCCTCGAATTCCTCGATCTTGCCCGCGATCCGCGCCGCCAGCGGGACCCCGCGACGGCGGATGCCGACGAGGACGAGATCCTCCAGGCCGTGGTTGCGCTCGACGATCTCGTGGGCGATCCGGATGATGATTCGGCGCAGCCCCTCGGCGTCGATGATCTCGGCCTTCTCCTTCAGCGTCATCGTTTTCTCCTCCAGCTCGGGCCTCCTCGTGTGGAGCACTTTATCGCTTCTCGCCTTCGACGACGACCCGCGAGAGGTCCCAGCCGCGCATGAACAGAGCATGCACGTCGGAGAGGAGCCGCAGGCGGTTCAGCCGAGTCGGCGCATCGTCCACGTTGACCATCACACCGTCGAAGAACTCATGAATGGCCCTCTCCATGTCGAGCAGCACGGGCAGGATGTCCGTGTAGGCGCGACGATCCCAGAGTGAGCCGGTGGAGCGCTGCGCCTGATCGAAGGCCGCGGCGAGCGCTCGCTCGGGCGCTTCACTCAGCCGCTCCCGTTCCAGGGTTCCGGGCAACGGTTCACTCCCGGCCTTGAGGATGTTCCCGACTCTTCGGAACAGGATCACGAGCGGCTCGAAGCGCGGGTCTTCACGGAATGCCTTGAGGACCTGAGCTCGCAGCAGACAGTCGGTGGGATCGATCCATCCCGGCCGCGATCGCTCCGCGCCGTTCATGATGATCTGCGCCTCGAGCGCCGCCTCGCGGATGTCGTAGGGAATTCCGCGCTCTTCGAGCGCGGCCTCGACGCGCCCGCGCCAGAACTCGCCCAGCTTCTTCATGATCGCCGCCTGCGGGAGGTCCGCGCCTTTGGCGAAGAACGCTCGCGTCATCTCCATGCTCGCTTCGCGCAGGTCGAGATGGCGTGAGGACTCCATCAGGATGCGGACCACGCCATTCCCCGCGCGGCGCACGCCGTAAGGGTCCTCGCTCCCGCTCGGCACCTTGCCGGCCACGAACGCCCCGGCCACGTGGTCGAGCTTGTCGGCGAGCGCGAGCGCCGTTCCGGCGTCGGTCAGCGGAAGCTGATCCGATGCTCCGCGCGGGCGGTAGTGCTCGCCGATCGCCGCGGCTACCGCTTCAGGCTCGCCGGCCCTTCGCGCGTAGTAGGCGCCGATGATGCCCTCGAGGCTCGCGTACTCCTTGCCGCTGCCGATCATCTCGGAGAGCAGGTCGGTCTTGCACAGGAGCGCGGCTCGGCGCGCCGTCGTCTCGGCCGAAGGCGTAAGCCTCCCCGCGAGCCAGCCAGCCAGTCCTTCGAGCCTCGCCGCCTTGTCGCGCAGCGTTCCGAGTCCTTCCATCCACACCACGCGCGACAGCGCGTCCACCTGCTCCGCGGGCGGATGCCGGAGATCGGTCTCCCAGTAGAAGCGAGCATCGGCCAGACGCGCGGCCAGCACGTCCTCCCCTCCCTTGCGCACCACTTCGAGCCCACGGGTGTCGCCGTTCCGCACCAGCAGGAAGGCGGGAAGCAGGCGGCCGCCGGCGTCTTCGACGGCGAAGAACCGCTGGTGCTCGCGCAGCGCGGTCACGATGACCTCGCGCGGCAGGTCGAGAGAGCGCGCATCGAATGTCCCGGCCACGACCGTCGGCCACTCGACCATGAAGTTGTTGATCTCGACCAGATCCGGATCGGCGACCACCCGGCCACCGGCCTCGCGCGCGGCGACGGCGAGCTGCGCCTCGAGCCGCATGGAGCGGGCGCGGTGATCGGCGATGACTTTCGCCGCTTCGAGAGCCTCGAGGTATTGCGCGGCGCTCGGCACTTCGACCTCGCGGCCATGGAGGAAGCGATGTCCCTGCGATCTCCCCCCGGCCTGGAGTCCGAACGCGGAGACCGGCAGCACCTGGTCCCCGAGGAGCGCCAGCAGCCAACGCACCGGGCGCGCGAATCGCGTGTCGTCGCCCGTGATCCATCGCATCGACTTCGGGAATTGGAGGCCGGTGGAGAGTCGCGCGAGGAGAGCCGGCAGCACCTCGGCCGCCGGCCGTCCGCGGTGGTGCAGCGTGACGGCGACGTATTCGCCCTTCGGGGTCTCGACACGCCGCACCTGCGACGGATCGACGCCTCGTCCCTGGCAGAATCCGAGCAGGGCGCGGGTGGGGTTCCCATCCGCGTCGTAGGCCACGCGCACCGCAGGACCCATGACTTCCTCGTCGACGTCGGTCTGACGCGCGGCGAGTCCACGAACGTGGAGCGTGAGCCTCCGCGGAGTCGCCCAGGTCTCGATCGACTCCGCGGTGAGCCGCAGCTCCGCGAGGCCCGCGCGAGCGCCGCGCTCGAGCTGCTCGAGCGCGGGCAAGATGTACGGCGTCGGCAGCTCCTCGACACCGATCTCGTAGAGCAGCTCGCCGGCGTCGCTGGTCACGCCCGATGAGCGCGCGAGCCTCGCCGGCTTGGCGGTGCCGCGAGGCGCACCGGGCGCCTTGGACCGCGCCGTAGTCGCGGGCTTCTTCGCCGGGCTCACGTCTTGGCCTCGGCGGGCTGGATCCATTTCGCGCGCTCGGACTCGTCGGTCAGCATCGGGAAGCCGAGTGCTGAGCGCTGCTCGAGATACGACTGTGCCGCGCGGCGAGCCAGCTTTCGGACCCGCCCGATGTAGCCCACGCGCTCACTCACCGAGATCGCGCCGCGCGCGTCGAGCACGTTGAACAGGTGCGAGCACTTGATGACCGCGTCGTAACCGGGCATCACGAGTCCGAGATCGAGCAGTCGCAGCGCTTCCCTCTCCCAGACCTTGAACATCTCGAAGTGCGCCGCGACGTCCGCTTCCTCGAAGTTGTAGCGCGAGAACTCCTTCTCGTTCTGCATCCACAGATCGCCCCACGTCACCCCCGGCGCCCACACCAGGTCCTGCACGCGATCCTTGCCCTGCAGCATCATTCCGATGCGGTCGAGCCCGTACGTCAGCTCCGCGGACACCAGGACCACCTCGATGCCGCCGATCTGCTGGAAGTAGGTGAATTGCGAGATCTCGGTGCCGTCCATCAGCACCTGCCATCCCAGCCCGGCTGCGCCGAGCGTGGGCGACTCCCAGTCGTCTTCCGAGAGCCTCAGGTCGTGACGCCGCGGGTCGATGCCGAGCGCCTCGAGCGATGCGAAGTACTGGGCGACCACATCGGGGGGCGACGGCTTGAGCAGCACCTGGTACTGGTAGAACTGCTGGAAGCGATGAGGGTTCTCGCCATAGCGACCGTCCTTGGGGCGGCGCGACGGCTCGACGTACGCCACCCGCCACGGCTCCGGTCCGAGCGAGCGCAGGAACGTCGCGGGATTGAAGGTGCCGGCGCCTACCTCCGAAGGATACGGCTGCTGGATCACGCACCCGCGGCTCGCCCAGTAGGTCTCGAGCGCGAGCATCATCTCCTGGAGCGAGCGTTCGGGCTTCAGTTGGGACACGGCGTCCTCCCCGCGGCCAACGGATCCAGTGAGCGCAGGATCTCGAGCGAGCGCAGACCATCGAAGCGCTGGAAGTGGTGGCGCAAGAACGCCTCGACCACCTTGTGGATCTCTCCAACCCGCTTGAGCTCGAGGTACTCGCCGGCTTCCGCCACCGGGCGCGAAAGGAGCAGCGTGAGCCCGGCGAGCGCGTCGGCGGAGAGCAGGATGGCGCCGGCTTCCGCGGCGGCGCACCGGTCGCACAGCATTCCCCCGCGGGCCGGCGAGAACACGCGTCGCGACGAGATCTCTCCGCCGCAGGTGACGCAGGCATCGAACCGCGGACGATAGCCGAGCAGGCTCGCGACCTGCAGCTCGAAGGCCAGCGTCACGGCGGAGAGCGAGCCGATCGGCGCCACCGACACGGACTCGATGGCCTTGAGCAGCAGATCGAACAGCGCCTCGTGCGGCTCTTCGCCCCAGACCAGGCGATCGATCAGCTCCACCGCGGCCTGCGCGTGCGCGAGACGCGAGAGGTCGGCCAGCTCGCTTCCCCAGGCGCGCAGCGTGTCGCCCTGCGACAGCAGCTGCAGATCTCGATCCGGCTTCAGATAGAGCACGAATCGCGAGCGTGACAGCGGCTCGAGCGCGACGCCGAAGCGGCTCGGCGACTTGCGCGCGCCCTTGGCCACCATCTTCACCAGTCCATGCTCACGCGTGTAGGCCACGACGATGCGGCTGGTCTCTCCCAGCGCGTACGTCTTGAGGACCACGCCCTCACACCGCGCGAGCGCCATCGGGAGCTTTCGCGGCCACGGGAGGAGCTTCGGCAGGCTGGACCACGCCGCCGGAGACCACGACCCGCAATCCGTCCTCGACCGGCCAGTCGAGATACATGACCGACGACTTCGGGACGTAGTGGACGAATCCCGAAGCGGGGTTGGGGGTGTGCGGCACGAACACGACTTCGACGTCTTCGTCGAAGCGCGCGCGCATCGCCGCCGTCGCGGGGCCGGTCAGGAAGCCGACGCGCCACATGCCCGGATGCGGCCACTGGATGAGCACCACCTGACGGAACGCATCCTTGCGGCGACTGAGGAAGGCCTCGCCGAGCGATTTGGTCGAACCGTAGAGGATGCCGAGTCCCGGAATCCGGCTGAGCATTCCATCCCACACCACGAACAGCGACTTCGACCCGAGCCAGCTGGCGAGCGCTCCCACGATGGTGAGCAGGAGCAGCGTCGCGACCAGGCCGATCCCTGGAATGCGGTGGTAGTCGAGCGCGGCGAACCGGAAGTACTGGCCGAGCAGGTTGTCGACCCAGTTGAGCATGCGAAAGAAGACCCAGAAGGTCACGGCCGTGGGGGCCAGGACGAGCAGGCCGGTGATGAGGTAGTTGCGAAGGCGGCCCGCGAAGCTCGGGCCGACACGCGTCGGGTCTTGGGCGGTCATGGGCTCTTGGGGTTGGGCTTAGCGCCGCAGAATCCCCGATGCGCAGGGAGAGGTCAACTTGTCAGAGTCCGACTCCACGCCGCGTCGAGAGCCAGGATTCCGGCGCGCGCCGCACGCATCGCCCGCGCCTCGGCGCGCCGCATCCTGACGCGCTCGCCGGGCTGGTGATGGTCATGCCCCGCGAGATGAAGCGTGCCGTGGATCGTGAGTCGCGCCAGCTCGCGTCCCACGCTCACCCGGTAGCGCCGCGCCTGAGCGACCGCGCGGTCCATCGAGATCACGAGGTCTCCGGAAACCCGGCCATCGTCCTCCCCTGAATATGGAAAAGAGAGCACGTCGGTCGCCCGATCGATCCCTCGCCACTGCCGGTTGAGCGCGCGCAGCTCGGCGTCGTCGGTGAGTCGAATGCCGATCTCGCCGGCGCGCGCGCCTTCGGCAGCCAGGGTGGCGCGGATGATCGCCCGCAACGGAGGTCCGAGGCGCGCAATCCCGCGACGGCCTGTGTTCGGCATGGTCAGTGCAGTCTGAACCGGACCGGAACGGCGATCCACACGGCGTACGCCTGTCCCTTGGAAAGCGCGGGACGGAACCGCCACTGCCACACCGCCTCCAGCGCGGCATCGTCCAGCATCGCTCGCGAATGGCGCACGAAGGCGTCCTTCACCGTCCCGTCGGCACCGACCAGTGCGTTGATCTCCACCACGCCCTCGACCTCGGAAGCGACGGCCTGTTGCGGATATTTCGGGGGCACCTTCTGGAGGACGACCGGCAGCGAGTCGATCCCGACGATGAGACGAATGGATTCATCGGTGCTCGGACGCGTGACCGGGGGCGTGCGCATCGCCGCGACCAACGAATCGTTGGGCAGGGCGCGCTGAAGGAGCGCGAACAAGGTGTCTGCTCGATCTTCGAAGTGAATCGTCCCCAGAGGCCGATCGGCGAGAAAGAGCTGCGCCGATCGGGTCTCGAAGCTGAGCAGCGCCCAGGTCTGGGGTCCGCTGCCCTGAAACGAGACGATGAAGAGCGGGACCTGGTGGGTCTCGTTGCAAGGCTTGCTCCGCCCGCGAAACTTCTCGACCGTATCCCAGTCGGCGGCGCGCATGAGCGCGTCCGCGAAGCGGCTCGCCCAGCGGGCATCGGTCTCGCCTTTCCGGTAGGCCTGGAGGGTGAGGGCCTTGCCCCTCTCCCCGCGGTAGGCCCACGGCGAGATCGCCGATCCGCACGCCGAGCTCACCACGGCCTGCTTGGCCTCGAGCAGACGCTTGCGCAGCGGCTCGAAGGGAGCCTTGGCGTGTCCTTCGGCGGCCGGTGTGGCGGTGGCCGCAGCGAGTCCCGCCAGCATCCCGACCAGAACAAGCAGGAGCGGCATGATTCCCGTGGGGATCTGGCGTTCTACTCGGCTTCCCATGTTGGAGCGTCGATCTCCCAGGGTAGATCGCGGGCTGGGCCATGGAAATCCACCGTGACGCTGGTCCAGGCCCACACCACCTTGCCGTCCTTGAGCGGCGGTCGGAATTGCCACTGGAGGACCGCGGCCCTCGCCGCGTCCGTGGCCCTGGCCGCGTCATAGAACATTGCGAATCCGTTGCTGACTTCCGCTCGGTGCACTCGGCCGTCAGGACCAACCAGGGCTCGTACGCGCAACACCCCTGTCGCCGAATACTCGGGGGGCACTCGTGTCACCGGCACGAGTGGAAGCTCGAGATTCGTGTCCGGTCCGCGATCGAGCGGGTCCAGCCCGGGAAACGCACCGTCCGGAGGGCTCATGAAAGTGTAGAAATCGGAGCGCTGGAGTCCGGGACGGAGCAATGGCCTCATCGCCTCCCACCATGCATGGTCGCCTTTGGCCGAGAGAACGACTCGAGCGCCCAGACCGTTCGCGAGCTCCATCTCCACTCCCTGGTCGGGTGCAAAGAGCACGAGGCGGACTCGCTCGCTTGCTGAGGAGAACTCGTAGCCGATCTGGACGTCCGGCAGCGCCGCATCCGCCTCACCGAGCTCGTCCGCGCAGCCGTAGGACTCGGCCTGTCCCAATGCGTGCGCGACCCGCTTCGCTCCCTCGCCCGGAAGCTCCATGGACTCGAGCACTTCGAAGCCCAGGAAGCTGGATGTGTCCAGCGGGCTGATCCGACCGCTCGGAGTGGCTGACAGACGAAGCACGCTGACCCGCTCCGAGCTTCGGATCGCTTGCAGCAGGTGTGCCGGTGGAGAGCACTTCGCCGCGCTCTCACCCGCCATCAGGAGAAGTGCACACCCCAGGAGCAGCCACCGCATGGCATCAGTATACGGCCATCAAGGACTCGCCAAGTCCTGCTTCCATGAAATTCGGCGGCTGGTTTTCGGTGGCGTATGAGGCGTCCTACAGGCACTGTGCAGCCCATGAGCACGGAGATCCGCGAAGGCGATCGCGACTACGTCCTGGGGACTCACGACGAGGAGATTCAGCGTCTCGGCCTCCAGCATCGGGTGTGGCGGCCGCGCGCCACGGCAGCATGGCGCCGGGCCGGCTTCGATGTCGGACAGACGCTGCTCGATGTGGGCTGCGGTCCCGGCTATGCCTCGATCGACCTGGCGGAGATCGTGGGGCGCGAGGGGCGCGTCGTCGCCGTCGACCGCTCGCGGCGTTTTCTCGACACGCTCGAGGCTCGCGCCCGCGTCCACGGCATCGAGCACATCGAGATCCACGAGCGCGACCTCGACGAAGGCAAGCTCCCGCTCGTCGACGCCCACGGAGCATGGATCCGCTGGGTCTTCTCGTTCGTGCGCCATCCGCGCGAGCTGGTGAGCGCGGTGCACAAAGCACTTCGGCCCGGCGGGACGCTGGCGCTGCACGAATACGTCCACTACAAGACCTGGCGCATCGCGCCGCGCTGTCGCGAGCACGAGGCGTTCGTGGAGCTGGTCGAGGAAAGCTGGCGTGACAGCGGAGGCGAGCCCGACATCGGCATGGACCTGCCGCGCTGGCTCGAGACCCAGGGCTTCGAGATCCTTCACCTCGAGCCGATCATCGACGTGGTCCGCCCAGGTGATTTCGCTTGGCGCTGGCCGATGGCGTTCATCGGCTCGGGTCTGCGGCGGCTCATAGCACTCGGCAAGCTCACCCGCGAGCGTGGCCGCGAGATGGAGCAGAAGATCCTCGCCGCCTGTGCGGAGCCGCACACCTGTCAGGTGCTGCCGACGGTGCTGGAGATCGTGGCCCGGCGGATCTAGGTGTGTAAGCCTACGTCGACTCGCGACGCAGGTCGGCGTCCGCTCTCTGGCGCCGGCGCGGATCCTCGGGATACGGCGCGCGCACGTGGAAGATCGCGGTCAGCACCGGAATGAAGGCCTCGCGGATCTTCGCCAGCTCGGAGAGCGTGAGACCGCACTCGTCGAGCTGGCCGTCCTGGACGCGCTCCTGGATGATCCGCGTCACCAGTCCGCGGATGCGGCTCGGGGTCGGCTCCTCGAGCGCGCGCGAGGCGCCTTCGACGCCGTCCGCCAGCATGAGTATGGCCGTTTCTTTGGAGCGCGGCTTCGGCCCTGGATAGCAGAAGTCCTCACGCCGCGCCATCGGATCCTGCTCGAGCGCCTTGTGATAGAAGAAGGCCATCACCATCGTGCCGTGGTGTTCCGGGATCGCGTTCTGGACGGCGCTCGGCAGCCGGTCCTTGCGCGCCATCTCGAGACCTTCGGTGATGTGGGACTTCACCACCAGCGTGCTCATGCTCGGCGTGAGCCGCTCGTGGCGGCTGCGCGCGAAGGCCGGCTCGTTCTCCGCGTAGTACTCGGGCTTCGAGAGCTTGCCGATGTCGTGGTAGTAGGCACACACGCGAGCCAGCAGCGAGTTGGCGCCGGTCGCTTCCGCCGCCGCCTCGGCCAGGCTTCCCACGATCATGCTGTGGTGATAGGTGCCCGGGGCCTCGAGCTGGAGACGCTTGAGCAGCGGGCGGTTGAGATCCGAGAGCTCGAGCAGCGTGATGTCGGACGTGAGTCCGAACAGGTGCTCGACCAGGGGCAGCAGCATGAAAGCCAGCGACACCGAGAGGAACGCGCTCAGCCCTCCCCACAGCGCGTCGCGCGCGAGCAGCTGGGGCGACGTCACACGGCCCAGATCCCACGCCAGGATGGCGGCCAGATTGGCGAGCGCGATGGTGAAGAGCGCCAGCGCGAAGTGCCAGCGATGGCGCAGGCGTGAAACCGAGTAGACCGCGGTGACGCCACCCATGACCGCGACCGGAATGAACGTGCTGCGCAGCTCCACCACGGTGACGGTGGCGCCGGCGAGCAGCAACGTGAACACCAGGGCCGGGCGCTTCTCCATCAGCGAGGCGGCCACCAGCGGCGCCAGTGCCAGCGGCACCGTGAACTCCGTGAGCCCGAAGGTTCCGACCAGGAGCTGAGCCATGCCCATCACCACCGCGGTGAGCAGGGTGAACATCGCGAGCATGGCGTTGTCCCGGAAGACGCCGGGCAGCTCCATGCGCAGGTAGCTGCCGAACACCGCGAGGAAGAGCAGCATCAGCAGCATTCGGGCGACCGGCGGGTAGAGGAATTGGGAGCGGTTCTGGCGCGCCAGCTCGAGATTGCGCAGCGAGCGCAGCTTCAGCAACGCGTTCCCCTCGACCTTCTGATTGGCATCGACGATCAGCTCGTCCTTCTGGACGAAGCCGACCATCGTCGGCACGGCGCCCTGCGCCTGCACGCGGCGGTAATCCGTCTCGGCCCGGTCGTAGACGACGTTGGGCACGATGAAAGGGCCCACCATCTCGCCCAGGAGGCGAACCCCCGCCGGATCACCGGGGAACGTGGCGCGCGCACGCTCGTCGATGCGGGCGACCACTTCGTGACGGTCGTACAGGATGCTCGCGGAACGTGGAGTCTCGACATCGCCCTCGCGGACGGTGACGTTGCGGTAGCCGAGCAGAAGATCGTTCCGCTTCTCGGCGACCACTCCGGCTCTGTAGATCTCGTTCAGCACCGCCCCGAGCTCGCGCAGCGCCCGGCGCGCGCGGGCCGGAACCGCCAGGGCCTGCGCCGCGTCATCGGAGAGCGGCACGCCGAGGCCCTTGAGCTGGCGCGCCCGCTCGGCGGACGGAATCTCCGTCTCCGACACCGTCTCCAGGACCCTCTCCTGGAAGGTGGCATACCGAGTCAGCGTCTCGGTGGAGATGCGGCTGTCCACGACCATGACCGGGGGGACGGCGGCGGCGGCCTGCTGCTGCTGCCGCCGCAGCTCGCCCTCTTCCTTCTGGACGCGGAAGTCGAAGGGTGCGACCACGCGCTCGCGGGCGATGTCACCCGCGTTGTAGCGGTACTTGTCTCGGATCCGGCCGCTTCCCGGGATGCTCGCGGCCACCGCCAGCAGCGCCAGCACGAGCAGCACGCGAACGCCATGGAAACGCCAGCGCAACGTGCGCGGGCGACCCGGTAACGGAACGACCGAGGGTCCCTCCTGAACCGTCATTGGACCTCTATGCGTGGTGCGTTCGAATCAGCGAGACGCGTCTTCGGTCGACGCGCTCTCGCCCGAGGCTTCCGCCGCAGGCAGCGGGGCTTCGGCCTCGGCTTCGGGGTCGAGGCTTTCGCCCACGCCATCTTCCTGTTTCCCGTTCTGGCGCGCGTGGTAGGCATCGAACGCGCGGATGATGTCGCGCACCAGGCGGTGACGGACGACGTCCTCGGGATGGAAGTAGATGAACCTGATGTCGGCGACCGAGCCGAGGATGGATTGGATCCTCACGAGTCCCGAGTGATCGGGATCCTTGAGATCGATCTGGGTGATGTCTCCGGTGATCACGGCGCGCGAGTTCACGCCCAGGCGCGTGAGAAACATCTTCATCTGACGCACCGTCGTGTTCTGGGCTTCGTCCATGATCACGAACGAGCTGTGCAACGTACGCCCGCGCATGAAGGCGAGTGGCGCGATCTCGATGACGCCCAGCTCGATGTAGCGCCGCATGCGGTCGTACGACATCATGTCCGCCAGCGCGTCGTACATCGGACGCAGATAAGGATCGACCTTCTCCTGCATGTCGCCCGGCAGGAAGCCCAGGCTCTCGCCGGCCTCGACCGCGGGACGCACCAGGATGATGCGGTCCACCTTCTTGTGGCGGAGTGCGTGGGCCGCTGCGGCCACCGCCAGGTAAGTCTTTCCGGTGCCCGCCGGACCGATCGAGAACACGATCTCGTGCTCTTCCATCGCCTTGAGGTATTCCGCCTGCCTCGGCGTGCGAGCCCGCACGGTCTTGCGGTCGAAGGTGAATCCCGGCGCCCCTTCATAGGCGTCGGCCAGCCGGGACGCCTGTCCATTGCGGCGACCCAGAGCGGTCGCGACGTCCGCCTCTTCCACGACCTTGCCGCGCTCGGCCAGCTCCACCAGCTCCTTCAGAGCGCGGGCCGCGGTGCCGACCGCGTCCTCTTCGCCGGAGACGGTGATGGTTCCGTCCCGGAGCGTGATGCGTACCGGCACCTCCCGCTCGATCTGGCGGAGATTGGCGTCGTTACGGCCCAGCAGCGCGACCGGATCGAGATGCTCGATGGGAAGTTTCTTGATGTTCACCGATAGAACCTCGGGTCCTGAAAAGCACGAAACTCTTGACCGATCCGGCCCCGGAAGGGACCTGGTCAAGAGTCAGAGAGACCGACGATGTAGTTTCGGAGCCGTCTAACAATCCTTTGAGGTCCAGTCACTTACAGCGTCCGGTTTGTCCCCCGGCAAGGTGCCGAGGGCCGCGTCGCCGAACCGCCTGGACGCTAGCATGCGTCCGGGGGCCGGTCAATCGCGGCTGCCCGGATTATCGGTTCCATCACAGAGTTTCTGGAGCCGCTAAGCCGCACCCCGTCGGGACTCGCGAGGAGCGGCCGCGGTGAAGGTCTGGACCAGCGACTGAGCGATCGCCGCCAGCGGGAGCGCGAGCAGGACGCCGGGAGGTCCCAGCAGCTCCCCTCCCGCCAGCACGCTGACCGTCACCACGAAGGGATGCATCTTGAGGTGGCGTCCCATCACACGCGGCGTCACCAGCAGGGCAATCAGCCCGTTGCTCACCGCGTAGGCTCCGAGCGCAAGAGCGGCGCGGCCCGGTCCTTCGCCAAGGCCGACCAGACCGATCGCCACGGCGGCTATCCAGAATCCGACGAAGGGAAGGATCTCGGCGACCGCGACCAGGAACCCGAGCAGCAGCGCGTGCGAGATGCCGATCGCGGTGAGCGCCATCGTCATGACCGTCCCCGAGACGAGGCAGACGATCGCCTGACCGCGCACGTAGCTCGCGAGCGCACGGTCGATGGCGCGGCCTGCTTTCTCGAGCTGGACGTGAGCATCGACGGGCACGAAGCGCAGGAGGCTCGCGCGCACGGCGCCGCGCTCGGCGAGGAGATAGAAGGCCAGCAGCGGAATCACCAGCGCGCCGGCGAGCTGGACGACGTTGCTGAACATCCGCCCGAGCCAGCCGATGAGCCAGGTCTGGAGCTGCGGCAGCGCATCCTGCAGATGGTCCATCGTCGGCCCCACCGCACCACCGTAACCCGCGTCGGCGGCGATCTGCCCGAACTGGGCCATCAGCGTCTGCAGGCGCTCCGGAAGACCCGTGAAGAGCGACGCCGCCTCGCTCAGGAGCTGCGGCGTGATGACCACCGTGGCCCAGATGGTGACGGCGACCAGGGCCGCCATCACCAGCCCCGCGGCGGCGGGCTGCGGGATCCGCGCACCGCGCGGCAGAGGGATGCGCGTGACCCGGGCGACCAGAGGGTCGAGCGCATAGGCGAGCAGCGTGGCGAACACCACCATCATGACGATGCTGCGCAGCATCCACATCAGCGCGACCGCGACCATTCCCGCCACCACCAGCAAGGCCGTGCGTCCCGCGTCTTCCGAGGTGCCTTGGCGCGGCATCGGCGCGCTCAGCTTTCCACCGCCGCGAGCTCGACGAGAGGAACGCCGCCGTTCACCATCTCGCCCGCCCGAGCGCGGACCTGGGATACCCGGCCGTCGCGCGGGGCCCGGATCAAGTGCTCCATCTTCATGGCCTCGACCGCCAGCAGGGCCTGGCCCTTTCGGACGTCCTCGCCCTCGGCGACCAGCACTTTGGTCACCACCCCGGGCATCGGCGACTCGAGGCGGTCTTCGTTCGCCCGCGAGCGCGAGGCGCGCGCGACGTCCGCGCGCTCGAGCACGAAATCGGAGCGGCCCACTCGGACGAAGCGGCGCCGATCGCCGCGCGTCACCTCGATGACCCATGCGCCCTGCTCGTTCGTCAGTCGGAGCCGTCCCTCCTCGAGGACCTCGACGCCGACGTCGAAGGTGCTCTGATCCACGGTCACGCGGTACCGTCCGTCGCCGAGCGGAACGAGCTCCACCTGGCGCACGCGCGGTCCGTCGAGCCAGGCGGATTTCATGTCAATCGAGGCCCGGAAGTCGCCATGGCCCCACGGCGCGAAACGGCGCTTCGCCGGCGGTCTCGTGGCCGGCGGGAGCATGGCGCCGGTGAGCGCCATCTCCGTCGGTGAGCGCGGCCGCGACGAGCGCGAGCTCGGGCGCCGGCGCGCCGGCCATCGCCGAGAAGACCGCCATGAACTCGCGCTCGATCCACTCGGTGTCGGCGCGCGCCTGCTCCACCTCGGGAGCGCGCACCAGGGCGCGAAGGAACGGCAGGTTGGTGGTGACGCCGTGCACGAGCGCATCGTCGAGCGCGCGCGCGAGCCGCGCGAGGGCCAGCGAGCGATCGGGCGCGACCGCGATCACTTTGGCGAGGATCGGGTCGTAGTGAACCGGCACGGCATCGCCCGACTCGATCCCCGCGTCGACTCGAATGAACGGACCGCGTGGCCAGCGCACCCGAGTGGCGACGCCCGCCTGGGGCAGGAAGCCCGCGGCCGCATCCTCGGCGTAGACGCGCGCCTCGATCGCGTGCCCGTGGCGGACGATCTCCGAACCGCCGAACGGAAGCTCGTTCTGCGCCGCGATCTCGAGCTGGAGCCTCACCAGGTCGATCCCGGTGGTCAGCTCGGTCACGGGGTGCTCGACCTGGAGCCGGGTGTTCATCTCGAGAAACCAGAATTCCTCTCCCGCGACCAGGAACTCGACGGTGCCCACGCCGCGGTAACGGACCTCGCGCGCCACGTCCATCGCCGCGTTCAGCATCCGGGTGCGCAGCCGTTCGCCGAGCGCCGGCGACGGAGATTCCTCGACGACCTTCTGGTGGCGCCGCTGCAGCGAGCACTCTCTCTCGAACAGGTGGATGACCGCGCCCGCGCCGTCGCCGGCGACCTGCACCTCGACATGGCGCGCGCGCTCGAGCCTCTTCTCGACGTAGACGGCGCCGTCCCCGAATCCGGACAGCGCGACGCGCCGGGTGCTCTCGAAGGCATCGCGCAGCTCGGCCTCGCTCGCCACCACCCGCATTCCCTTGCCCCCGCCGCCGAGGGCGGCCTTGAGCAGCAGCGGATAACCGATCTTCCTGCCCGCCGCGGCCAGCGCTCCCGGATCTTCCCCCTCGGCGCCCGGCACCACGGGGACTCCCAGGCGCCGCGCGATCGCCCGCGCCGCGCGCTTGTCGCCCATGGTCCGGATCTGCTCGGCCGTCGGACCAAGGAACACCATCCCGGCCGCTTCGACGGCGGCCGCGAAGTCCGCGTTCTCGGCCAGGAACCCGTAGCCGGGGTGGATCGCCTGCGCATCACTCGCTCTTGCGGCGGCGAGAATGGCTTCGGTGTTCAGGTAGGACGCGCGCGGCTCGGCGGGACCGAGGAGCTGGACCTCGTCCGCCGTACGGACGTGGAGGGCGTCCACGTCGGCCTCGGAGCACACGGCGACCGCACGGAGCCCCATCTCGCGCAGCGTGCCCGCGATGCGGCATGCGATCTCGCCGCGGTTCGCGATCAGGACCTTGCGGAACATGAAACCGATCCTACAGGAGCGCTCGACGA
Organism: Candidatus Eisenbacteria bacterium; assembly: GCA_035712145.1. Lineage (NCBI taxonomy): Bacteria > Candidatus Eiseniibacteriota > Candidatus Eiseniibacteriota bacterium. The sequence continues at coordinate 27,088 of DASTBI010000065.1, forward strand.
GGGCGCGAACCCGGCCCCGCGGAGCGGCCTAGACCTGCCAGCGAGGCTTGCGCTTCTCGAAGAACGCGGCCAGGCCGTCCTTCGCCTCGTCGCCCGAGCGGACCTCCGCCAGCGTCCGCGGCAGCGCCGCCCGGTACTCCTCCCACGGTGAGTCGGCCCACAGCTCGAGCAGGGTCTTCACGCGCCGCTGCGCCATGGGGGCTCCGGAGAGCAGCTGATGGACGCGCTCCTCGACCTTGGCGTCGAGCCCCGCGTCCGGGACGACGTGACTGACGAGCCCGATACGCTCGGCCGTCGCCGCGTCGAAGCGCTCGCCGGTGAGCATGTATTCACGAGCGTGGCGATCGCCGAGCCGCCGGATCACGTAGGGGCTGATGACCGCGGGCAGGATGCCGAGACGCACTTCGGTGATCCCGAATCGCGCGTCATCGGCCGCCACGGCGATGTCGCAGGCGCAGACCAGCCCGACGCCGCCGCCGTAGACGTTGCCCTGGATGCGTCCGACCACCGGCTTGGGAAAGTCGCCGAGCGCGGCGAACATGCGCGCGAGCTTCTCGGCTTCCGCCATGTTCTCTTCGAAGGTCAGGTGGGCGGATGCCTTCATCGCCCCGATGTCGGCGCCGGCGCAAAAGGAAGGGCCCCGCCCGCCCAGCACCACCACGCGCACCGAATCGTCGTGCGCCAGCTCGTGCATGACGCCGGCCAGCTCGGCCCCGAGCTCGGGAGAAAGGGCGTTGTGCTGATCCGGGCGGTTGAGCCAGACGCGGGCCACACCGCCGTCGCGAATCGACTCGATGAGCGGCACGATCATTCCCTCAAGTCATCGTTCGGAATCGAGCGCCTGCAGCATCGCGCGGGCGCGGCGCTGGGTGTCGCCGACGGTGAGTGGTGCTCCGAGCACGCGATTCAACTGCCGACGCGCCTCGTCGCGGTCGCCAGTCTGCGCCAGAAGTCGCGCGTACTCAAGACGGATGTCCGGCAGCGAGCGTCGCTCCGGATCGCGCAGCTCGAGCAGCCGCGCCACCGCATCGCGCGCCGCGATCCAGTCGCCTCGCGCTTCGGCGCAGGTGGCGACCAGCCCGGTCGCCTGCACGTGCGCGGGATCCATCTTCAGGATCGACCTCGCCAGCGCCTCGGCCGGATCGCAACGGGAGAGCTCGTGGAGCTCCAGAGCCAGCGCGTAGGCGAAAGGCTGGATCTGTTGCTCGTAGATCACGCCGAGCGCCAGCACCCACGAAGGCGGTGGATCGAGCTCGGCGCGCGGCACGCCCATCGGGCTCATCGCGGAGGCGAGCTCGGCGCGCGCCCCCGGCGGGATGTCCCTCGTCCACCACAGAGGATCCAGAGGCGTCGTGACGGTGGAACGGAACCGCGCGCCGAGCCGGTAGATGCGGATCTCCGGTCCGGTCACGGTGCCTCCCGAGCGCAACACGATCACGCTGTCGGCGGCGCTCTCGAGCAATCGATAGAAGCGGTGCTGAACCGCATAGCGCGTGGAATCCGATTCGTACCGCCCGCGCACCGCGTCGCTGGTGAGCACCCAGTCCACGCCGATGAAGAGCGCGGGCTCATAGAAAACGCGGTTCAGGTCCGCGCTGCTCGGGAAGAGCTCGATCTCACGGCGCCCCCGCTGCGAATCCGGAGCGACCACGACCGCGCGGCCCGCCACGAGCAGAGGCAGCCGCACCGAGCGAGCCACCGGCAGCCCTTCGAAGCGTCGCCGCCATGAGGAATCGCTGGCCGCATAGGCCGGCGTCGCCACGATGCGAAGGAGCTCCCTGCGTTCGCGCACCGCGGCGCCGTGAGCCTCCTGCACCAGCAGCTGATCGGCGCCGACCATGCGTTCCACGAACCGCCGTGCCTGTCCCTGGGTGGTGTCGCCTCCAACCGAAGCGGCGGTGAAGGCCGACGCGCATGCCGGCGCGGCCACCGCGAGCATCAGCAGCAGGCGCACGATTCCGCGAGCGCGGGCGTCGAGCCGCGGGAGAAGGTCGGGAAGCTCGAGGACGGTCGCCGCGAGGAGCAGCGCGATCGCCGGCACGACGGGCGCGAGATAGCGCTCGAACTCGACACGACCGAGCAGGATCGGCAGGAGGAATGCGACCAGATAGAGCCAGACGATCGAGATCCCGCGCGTCCCCTGGGTTCGGCGCCGGAGCCACAGCAGCGAGGCCGCCAGCGCGAGCGGCGCGATCCAGCCGAAGTCCCGCGCGAGCAGACGCACGTAATAGAGGGCACCGGGCTTGCCGAAGCTGCCGAGCTGGCCCTCGCCGACCAGGTTCGCGATCCGCAGCCAGTCGAAGCGCGCCTGGGCGAAGTTCGAGATCAGAAAAGGCGAAGTGGCCGCGAAGACCAACCCCGCGAGGACGACCGCGTAGAGCGTCCGGATCCCGCGCCGCGGCTCGGCGCGGGCGAAGATCGTCCACAGGAGCGGCAGCGCGAGGAGCGCGGCCGGATACTTGGTGCCCGCCGCCAGCCCGGTGAGCATGGCCGCCAGAACCCACGCGCTCCACCGCCCGCTCGAGCGATAGACGACCATGCGCTCGAGCGCCCACGCCGCGAAGGCCGTCATCAGGCCGTCGGTGACGATGGCGTGCGACTGTCGGATCAGGATCGCCGACAAGGCGACGAGCAGCGCGGCGAGCAGGCCCGCGCCCCGCCTCAACCGCTCTCCGATGCGGGCCACGGCCACCACGGTCGCCAGATCCGCCGCCACGCCGAGCGCACGTCCGGCCAGCGCCATCGGCGTGGGATCGATCTGATACGCGACGAAGAAGTCCGCGGACTTCCGATACTCCCCGGCGATCTGACCCGCGAGAAAGAGCGCTTGTTGCACCACGAGGTGGAGATAGAAGGAGAGCGACGGGTAATGGAATGCGCGTGGATTCCAGTCCGGACGCGCGCTTCCAAAGCCCGCCATCTCGAAGGCGCGCCGAAATGGGAAGGCTTCCTCGAAGAAGTCGGGCAGCCCTTCCGCCACGTGCCAGAGCCGCAGCCCCAGAGCGAGCAGCAGGATGCCCCAGAGCGCCGCGGACATCGATGGAGCGGGCGCGCGCGCGGTCGAGGATGGATCGGGTCGCGGACGCTCCGCGTGCTGGGCCCGGCCGCGGCGACCGCCCCGTGACACGGCTAGATGAAACGCCGGCCGCGAGCGCGGAACTCGGCGATCGCCGCCGGATCGGGATACGAAAAGTAGCTGGCCTTGGAAAGATCCATCGGCTGCCGGGGCGCCACGCCGCGCTCGATGAGATCGATGGCTCGCAGCAGCAAGTGTCTCCCCAGCTCCACCTTCGATCGCAGCACCAGGGAATGCACCGTGTCGGCCGGCTCGATCGCGAGATGCTCCTGCAGGAGCACATCTCCGTGATCCAGCTTCTCGTCCATCCAGTGCACGGTCACGCCAGTCTGTTGCTCGCCTTTCGCCAGCACCCAGAACGACGGCAGCATGCCCTGATAGCGGGGCAGCAGAGCGCCGTGCAGATTGATGCATCCACGCGAGGGCAGCGCGAGCAGCCGGGCGCCAATCTTCTGCGGGCAGGCGATCGACACGATGAGATCCACCCCCAGCGACTCGAGCCGCTGGGAGAACTCGGGATCGTTGACCTTGGGGACCACTTCCGAAGGCACTCCCGCTCGTCGCGCCGCCCCGGTCACGGAATAGCTTCGCGCGCCGGTCGTGAAGCGCCCCCACAAGTCCATGAACCGATGGAACGCGAGATTGCCGAGCTGAAGCGCGAAGTCCCGCGGGCCCATCATGCTCAGATACTTGAGCGCATGTCCGCGCCGCAGCTCGCCGGGAACGATCCCGACCCCGACGATGTCGCGGCGTCGCTCGAACATCAGGTCGAGGATGCGCGGAATGTAGAAGGCGTCTTCCTGGGTGAGGACGAAGATTTTCACGAAGAGGGAGGCTTCTCGAGAACGTCCGCGAAGGCGCCCGCCATGGTCGTGAACGCGAAGTCGGCGAGCAGTCGGCGCGTCTTGGATGCGGTGGAGCCGAGGTTGAAGTAGTGCGTCATCTCGGGGACCTTGCGTGGCATCTTCACGTGCGGCTGATCGGGATCGTATTCCCAGGGATGCACGTAGAAGATGAGGCCCTTGCCCTCGCGCTGGCGCAGGTGCCGCGCGAGGCCTCGGGTCACGGCGTAGGGATAGAGGCGGAAGTAACCGCCTCCGCCGAGCGGCAGGTTGATCCCGGACCGCGCGTCGCGCCCAGGGAAGCGCACGGTGCTGAGCGGAATCTCGTAGAGCCAGGCTCCGGAAGGCGTGCGGATCCAACCCGGGTAGCGGTCGGCTCCTGGGATCCCGTAGCGATAGTTGAGCGTCGGGAAGATGCTGGAGTCGTAACGGATGCCTTCCTCGGCCAGGATGTCGAGCGCCCACAATGAATCCGCGGTGATCGAGAAGTAAGGAGCGCGGTGCCCGATGATCTTCTGCCCGGATTGCTGCTCGAGAACATCGATCGATCGCCTGAGCTCGCGGCGGAAGTTGTCGGGCGTCATTTGGTAGACGAACCGGTGCGAATACCCGTGGGTGGCGATCTCGTGCCCTCGGGAGACCAGGCGCGGAACCAGGCCGGGGGTCTGCTCCGCCTGCCAGCCCAGCGTGAAGAACGTGGCTCGGACGCCAGCCTGCTCGAGAAGATCGAGCAACACGTCCAGACCGGTATCGATGCGCGGCCGGAAGGGACCCCAGTCATCCATGTCGAATTCGAGGCCCTGATACCAGTCCTCGACGTCGACGCTGAATACGTTGGGGATGCCGTTGTGGTGCACGCCAACTCCATGGCCTCTTCCGGCGAAACCGGAAGCATGGGCTGAACGAGGATGTCGGGGAAACGAGATCAGACTTCCCGGAGCACCCGCACCGGGAAGTCCGACCGAGCAGTCTCGACGATGATGGGCCGGGAGGACAAGCGGGAAGGCCGCCCCTCGCCGGTTCCGCGGCGAGGCTATGCGCCCCAGCGCGCCTCGAATCCTCTGACGTCCACGTGAACGAAGGCCCCGTGGGCCGACGTCGGCTGGTAGGTGCCGAGCCCGCCGATCAGGTCGTCGGAATCGTTCTGGACGCTCTCGACCAGCCGCCCGAGCCAGCGGGCGTCCGCCAGCGTGTGACGGCCGTCGCGATTGAGGTCGTCCATCCGTCCATCGCCGTCGGCGTCGACGAAGATGTCGGCGGCATCCCCGTAATGATGGCGGCTGAAACTGGTTTCGTTGCCGATGGCCGCGTTGTACGACGGCGTCCGATACGCGCTGAGCAGCGTGAACGTGTGAGCCTCGTGCCCCTGGCTGTTCACCCGCGCCAGCACCTCTTCGAGCTTCTGCAGCAGCGGCTGCCGCAGGACCAGGTACTCGGGAGGCCCGCCGGCCTGCTTGCACAGGAACTGTCCGAGCTGGAAGTGCGGAGAGACGGCGACGTCCTTCATGTCCGGCGTCACCCGGACGAATCCTCGGGGCCGCACGTAGAATTCCGACCGCGGGCTGGGATAACGCCCGATGCGGTAGTCGCCGATCGAACCGCGGCGCGCCGCGGAGAAGGGCACCATGACGAAGACGTTGAGCGTCATGGACTGATCGGTTCCGCGCTCACGGATCTCGATGGGATAGAGCCCCGGCTTGGTCGGCGCCGTCCACTTCCACGCCCCGCGCCCGACCGACGCCGCCAGCCCTTCGGCCGTCGCCAGGTCGTACTCTCGAGCCGAATTCGTCACCGTGACCGGAACGGCTTCGTTCGGCAGCACGAACATCGCCATCACCCGGTAGTCGTTCTCCACGTCTCCGAAGCGGACCGCGAAGGTGCGCTGCGGTGAGTAGGCTTCGACGGTGATCGAATCGACGACCGGAACCGAGGGGACTGCGAGGGCTCCCGGATCCTGCCCGGGGGCGAAGTTGGCATAGGGCAGCAAGAGGCCGACAAGGAATTCCCAGAGCATGCGTTCTCCCAGCACGAGGCGAGCGATCCTCGCTGATCAGACGGTCTTGGGTACAGCGTGGGTTTGGGATGCGGAGTGGTTGGTTCGTGGGGTTTTCAGGACTCGACGACTGTCGGGGTGATCGCCGCCCGCACCGGGGTTTTGATGTCGGGTCGCTTGCTGCGGATCACATTGTCGAGAAGATGATCAAAATCATAAACATCTTCACGGAATTGCAAGCCTTGGCTCTCGTCCGTGAAAGCCGTCCAATAGAAGATGTGTACGGGAATGGGGCGGGGCACCTTGACGCTCGTGTTGTCGGCGGTCCCGAACTCCTGGACGACCCGGGCATCGTCCCAGCCCTCATCCTTCATGAGGTAGGCAGCCAGATCGATCGGCTTCTCGACCCGGATGCAGCCGTGGCTGAAACCTCGCTCCCGGGCCGCGAACAGCTGGTTGGCCGGAGTGTCATGGAGGTAGACGTTGAATTGGTTCGGACACATGAACTTCACGTGACCGACTGGGTTCTCGGGTCCGGGGTCCTGCCGGAAGTTGTAGTGGAAGTCCTCGGGTGACATCGACGCCCAGTCGATCTGCTGGGGATCCACCTCGACCGCACGATCGGATTCGTTCTCGAAGACCCGGATGTTGTTCCGCTGGAGGTACTCCGGGTCCTGCTGGACTTCGGCAAGGATCTCCTGCGAGGCGATCGACGAGGGAACGTTCCAGACCGGGTTGAACACCATGTAGGAGATCTCGTCGGTGAACATCGGCGTCCTCGAGTAATCCTTGCCGACCACCACGCGCATGCCGAGCACCGTGCGGTCGTTCTCGACCACCTGGAGCGAGTAGTTGGGGATGTTGACCATCAGGTAGCGATCACCGATCAACGAGTCGGGAAGCCAGCGCCAGCGCTCCATGTTCAGCTCGATCTGACGAATGCGGTGCGTCACCGGCAGGTTGAGGGCACGCAGGTCTTCGGGTCCGGCCACGCCGTCTGACTCCAGTCCATGGCGCGCTTCGAAGCGCTCGAGCGCCGCTTCGGTCGCGGCATCGAATTGCCCAGCGCGATAGCGGCCGCCCAGATCCCCGGTCACCTTGAGCCGCCGCTGCAACGAGTCGACGCGCGCGCCGGAGCCGCCTCGGCGAAGCGTGGCGCCCGATGGGATTCTGGGCCAGCCTCCTTCGGCTTCGATGCGGCGGTAGTCGGCGAGCGCCTTGCGCAGCTCCTCATACTGCGGAAATCCCGGCGTCAGCGACTCGAGCGACGACTCGACCTGGTGGCGCGAGATCGCATGTTCGAGCACTTCCACCATGTCGCGCCTGCGCGGCTTGATGTGCCAGTCGGCCGGAAGCTGCACCGGGTTCACCTGCCCGCTGTAGAGATGCGATGCGTGCTTGAGGAAGTTGCGGGTCAGCTCGATGTCGAGCGCCGCGGCCTGCGCGATGCGCGCTTCGGTGGCAAGCCCCGGCGCTCCGCTCTTCCCGATGGCCTTCTGGAGCCGTTCGACGTCGTACTGCGCGGGGTTCAGTCCTTCGGCTCGAGCATTCGTGAGGGCTTCGAGCAACGCACCGGCATCGCGCGTGGGCCCGTCGATGTGCGTCCAGGCCGGCAGGTACTCTCGATTCTTGTAGAAGCGCCTCACCAGCGGCTGGATGTCGTCGTCGTCCACCGTCGCGCGCTTCTGGAACCATCCGGCCGGCCCTACGCGCTGGCGAATGACGCGCGCGATCTCACCGTCCGACTCACTGGAGCGGCACGAGAGCGCCGTGAGGGCGAGAACGATCCACAGGAGTCCATGTGAGATGAGCGACGGTCGGGTCATGCGCTCCCCTGCGATGGGATGCTGGATGAATGCGAGCCGTGACACGGCCGCTCTCGCAAGGAGCGAGCCTTGACAGTCACCGAACCCGAGGACGTGAAATCATGCGGTGAATATGCTGCGAACGCTCGAGGCGCGAACGGCAAGCGAGCACGTCCTGCACAAATGTTGAAAACCGTGGAGCGACTCGGGGTCGGTGGAGGTTCGCGCGGTCGAGGATCTCGGCTACATCCGAAACACGCCGAAGCGCATCGCGGGAATCGGTGCGTTGAGCGTCGCGGCGAGGGCGAGCGCCATCGCGGTGCGCGTCTCGGCCGGGTCGATGATGCCGTCGTCCCAGAGTCGCGCCGTGGAGTAGTAGGGACTGCCCTCCGTCTCGTACTTCTCGAGGATCGGCTGCTTCACCGCTTTCTCGTCGGCCGCGCTCATCTTCTTGCCGGCGGACACGAGCTGGGCCTGCTTGACCTGCGCCAGAACGGACGCCGCCTGCTCGCCGCCCATCACGCTGATGCGGCTGTTGGGCCACATGAAGAGAAAACGCGGCTGGTACGCGCGCCCGCACATGCCGTAGTTGCCGGCGCCGAAGCTGCCGCCGATCACCACGGTGAGCTTCGGCACCGGGGCGTTGGCGACGGCGTGCACCATCTTGGCGCCGTCCTTGGCGATTCCGCCGTGCTCGTACTGCTTGCCGACGATGAAGCCGCTGATGTTCTGGAGGAAGAGCAGCGGCACGCCGCGCTGCGACGCAAGCTCGATGAAGTGCGTGGCCTTGAGCGCCGACTCGCTGAACAGAACCCCTTGATTGGCGAGGATGCCGACCGGCATGCCGTGCAGGTGCGCGAACCCGGTGATCAGCGTCGCGCCGTAGCGCGCCTTGAATTCGTGGAAGCGCGAGCCGTCGACGAGACGGGCGATCACCTCGCGGACTTCGTAGGGCGTGCGCAGATCGCGCGGCAGGAGACCGTAGATCTCCTGGGGATCGTAGCGCGGCGGCTCCGGTTCGCGGAAGTCGAGCCGTGGGCGCTTTGACGTGGCTCCCGAGAGGTGGGCCACGATATCGCGCGCGATCTCGAGCGCGTGCCCATCGTCGTCCGCCAGATGGTCCGCAACTCCGGAGATCCGCGTGTGGACGTCCCCGCCTCCGAGCTCTTCGGCGGTCACCTCTTCCCCGGTCGCCGCTTTCACCAGCGGCGGACCGCCCAGGAAGATGGTGCCCTGGTTGCGGACGATCACCGCTTCGTCGCTCATCGCCGGCACATAGGCGCCTCCCGCGGTGCACGATCCCATGACGATCGCGAGCTGCGGGATGCCGAGCGCAGACATGCGGGCCTGATTGAAGAAGATGCGGCCGAAATGATCGCGGTCCGGGAACACTTCGGCCTGGAGCGGCAGAAATGCCCCGCCCGAGTCCACGAGGTAAACGCACGGCAGCCGGTTCTCGAGCGCGATCTCCTGCGCGCGCACGTGCTTCTTGACGGTCATCGGGTAGTACGTGCCGCCCTTCACGGTCGCGTCATTGGCCACCACCATGACCGCGCGGCCGTGGACCATGCCAATGCCGGTGACGAGCCCGGCGCACGGCGCATCCCCTTCGTACAGACCGTGCGCTGCCAGCGGTGACAGCTCGAGGAACGCGGTGCCGGAATCGAGCAGGCGCTCGATCCGCTCGCGCACGAACAGCTTGCCACGCGAGCGATGGCGGGCTACGGAATCGGCGCCGCCTCCCAGCTTGACGGCTTCCAGGTGCCGCCTGAGGTCGGCCGCGAGTGCGCGGTGATGTGCGGCGTTGCTCTGGAACTCTTCGCTCTGGGTATCGAGATGGGACTCGATCAGCTCCATGCGCTCCTCGGGCCGTAAGGCCGGCAAGGTATAGCAGAGGAGCGAAGCCGCGCCCAGGAAGCGCTACGGCAGCAGCACGAGGCGCGTGACGGTCCGCCTGGACGGCGTGGAGAGCACGGCGAAGTAGAGACCCGCCGGCATGCGCCGGCCATCGACATCGTCGCCGTTCCACGCCACCTGTCCCGATGAGCCAGTCTCGATTGGAATGTCGCGCACACGGCGTCCGGTCACGTCGTGGAGCACCAGGCTTCCTCGAGTTTCCGTTCCCAGATTCCACAGGAAGCGCACCGGAGAGCGGGACGGGTTGCTCGCCAGCTCGAGTCCGAAGTGGGGTGCTATGAGCTCGAACACATTCGAGAGCGCACTGACATGAAGGGCGGCGTCCAAGGACCGCAACGCATAGAAGCGCCGGCCCGAGGTCGGCGGCTGCACCCACAACGTCTCCGCGGCGCCTCCCGGACGTGGCCAGGCTGGCGTGGGCACCACGGTGCCGAACGCAAAGGTGTCTTCGGCGAGGGGTGCCATCGACCAGCGCAACTCGTAGCGAACGGCTCGATCCAGCGCCGCGTCATCGGTGGGAGCCGTCCAGATGAGCCTGGCCGTGTTCGAAGTGACCAAACCGCCGCGAAGATCGGTGACCGCCGCGGGAGGCAGGACGTCGTCGACATGAGCGCCGATCGCCTCCGTCGAAGCCTGCACCCGATCGGTGATCTCGGAGCGGTTCCCTTCGTCGTCCACCGCGCGCACCGCGATCCAGAAGCGCGTGTCCGCAGGCAGTCCGCCCATGACCGTCGCCTCCGTGGCTCCGGCGTTCACGGTCGCCACCTGTGTGGTCGCGAACGGGGTGCGGTCGAACTCCTCGGGGGTCAAGAAGAGAGGCGATGCGGCGATCTCGTAACGGGCGGGCCGCCCGACTGGGCCGTCGTCTCCCGTTGCGGTCCACCGCAGTTGAATCTCTCTCGAGCTGGAACCGGTCACCTCGAGGCCGGTCACCGGATCCGGCGTCGCCGAGACCTCGCCGCCCGTGGTCTGGTTGGAGACCGCGCCCCAGTTCCCTGAGCCATCCTGCGCGCGTATTCGGAAGTAGCGCGTGTCGCCGGCGGGGATGAAGACGTTCAGGGTCTCTGCCTCGCCTGCCACCCGCACGAAGCGCGGCACGCTCACCGCCGGCAGCAGATTGAACTCGCCCGGCGAGATTGGCCCCGGCGAGTACCGGAGGTCGTAAGCCACCACCCGACCCACTCCACCGGGATCCATGGGCGTCGTCCAGATCAATCGGACCATCGATGCGGACGTCGCCTCCGATCTGAGATCGGTGATCGCGACTGGCGGCGTTTCGTCCGCTTGGCTCATGGGGGGCGCTCCCACCGTGCACCCCGTGCGCGCGAAGTTCCCGCGGGCGACGGGCCACGTCGCAGACTCGGATCCCTCGATGTCGAATAGGACCAATCCCGCGCTGGTCGGAGTGCAAATCGTCGAGCGACCTCCGGTCGGCGAAAGCCATGTCAGTCGACCCAGGGGACTGCGGATCGGGCTTCGAATCCTCGAACCATCGCTTCGGAACGCCAGCGGAAGGCTCGTCGTGGGTTGAAGAACTTCCGGGCCGGCATCCGCGATGAGCGGGCCCACCAGCGGCGGCTCGGTCATGGCGGTCTCGGGCGTTTGCGGCCAGAAGGCCGACGGTGCGGCCGCGGGGCCGAGGTACCAGGCGTCGAGCGAGGAGCTGGTGGCAACCAGCAAGTCTTCGGTTCCATCCTGGTTCAGGTCGGCCAGCACGGGATCCATGGCGCCGACATCCGCCGGGAAATCGCGCTGCAGCGCCATCTGCCCGTTCGCTCGAAGGCCGTACCAATTGCGCCGGTTGAACACCAGGACGAGGGGCTCGCCATCGAGGCGCGTGACCACGGGCGAAGCTTGCGCCACCCCCGGCGTGGAAGCCGGCCACCCCGGCAGCGCCCGGCCGTCATGGCGGAGCGCCCACGTGTGCTGGTCGGCGTCTTGCACCACGATCTCGAGCCCGGGGGCGCCATCGAGATCCGCGAGCGCCGGCGAAAGATTGGTCCTCTGACCCAGAGATACGGGAAAGCCCTGTCGCAGACGTCCTTCGCAATTCCATGCATACACCGACTGGAAGCCGTATCCGTCGTTCACCACGGATACGATGTCCAGCTCACCATCGCCATCCAGATCGCCCAGTACGGGGGTGGTGACGATGCCAGACGCCAGGACGGGCCATCCCGGGAGCGCGGCTCCACCCCCACCGAATCCGACGATCCTGTATCCATCGGCCGCGAAGAAGCCCAGCCCCCGGCCTCCACCGAGGTCTCCGGCCGTCAGCTCAGGCAGCGTACGGCCGTTGAGATCGACTTCCCGAAATGGCGTCAGCGTCTCGGCGTCCAGGAAGAGCAGGAGGTCCCGCCACGGAAGCGACAGGGCGCGAACCGAAACGCTCGCGGCCAGCGCACGTCGTCCGTTCGACCGCGTGAACTCGATCACGTGTCCGTTCACGACGCCGGGAAGCTTCGCCAGCCGGACTTCAGATTCACTCGTGAGCGTGCGCTCGAGGTTGAGGCGGCCCGCACCGTAGTAGTTCGAAGAAGCCCCTGGATTGGCGGCCGAGATGTCGTCGCAGCCGGACATCAACGATAGCTTCAACAGCATGGGGTCGAGCAGCGGCTGCCCTTTCTGCAACCGCACGGACTGGATCAGAGCCACCGCCCCGGAAGCGATCGGCGCCGCGAACGACGTGCCGTTCGCGTCCGCGACGTATCCGGACTGCCGCATCCCGAGGCTGTCGGGTCCGGTTCGGCGCAGGTTCGTGGTCGGGATCGCCGCTCCCGGCGCCATGAAGTCCACGTACGCGCCGACGTTGGCCCAGGGGGGGATGACGTCGTTGCGATCGGTCGCGCTCACGTTGATCAGCCCGGGGAAGTCGGGGATCCCGTTCGTCGAGCCGTTGTTCCCGGCCGCGACCACCACGCTGACGCCGGATTCGAGCGCGGCGGAGACGGCGAGCGAGAGCTCGGTGAGGGGCGTGGTGGAGAGCGAGATGTTGATCACCCGCGCCCCGTTCAGGGTCGCGTAGCGGATGGCTTGCGCGATGTACGACATGTCGACGACGCCCGTCGGATTGAGCACCGTCGCCCATCCCACACGGAGCGGCAGGAGTCGCACCTTCCACGCGGTGCCGGCAACGCCGATTCCGTTGTCGGTGATCGCGCCCACCAGGCCCGCGACGCTCGTGCCGTGACCGACGAAATCGTTGGGGTCGTTGTCCTCGTCGCGCCAGTCCTCCCCCACGGCATAGTCGCCACCGAGCGGCAATGCCACGAAGTCCCATCCATGCCGGTCATCCACGTAGCCGTTTCCGTCATCGTCAACGCCCTCGAGGCCGTTGGCCTCCTGGGCGTTGGTCCAGATCTGTCCGGAGGATCCGGGTGTGACACCCCCCAGATCGGGGTGGTAAGGGATGACGCCGGTGTCGATGATGGCGACCACGATGGAGGTGTCGCCCTGCGTGATGTCCCACCCCTCCGGCGCATGGATGTCGCGCCGGCTCTGCTGATAGAAATGCCAGGAGCCGGCCCAGAGCGAGTCGTTCGGGATCGCGGCCACGGAGGCGACGCCAACCGGGCTCGCCCCGGCGACCTCGGGAAGACTCGCGAAGTGGTCGAGGGCCGAGGACAGCTCGACGTCGGGAGGAAGATCGACCAGATAGAAGGCGGTGAAGTCCGGTGCGGACGAACCGGCCGGAGGCGGCGTCTCGCCGCGGAACTCGGGACGGATGGTCGCGCCGAGCGCCGCGAGGGCCCGGTCGATGGCCGAAACGCCGAGGGCTCGCGCCGAGCCACGAACGGCGCCGGACCGCGCAGCCCGGGCGGCTTCGGGCGAGAGGCGGAGGCTCAGCCGGTCCGCGCGATAAGCGGGGACTGCCTGGAGCGGGGAGGCGGGGCGCCAGACCGGGAGGTCCAGGCTCGCGGGCCGTGCCGAGGGCGCCGACCACAGCGCGAGCAGCACGGTAAGAAGGAAAGACCGCTTCATCGAAGGAACAGAGGACCCGAAATCCAGAGATGGCCGGCCAGCGGAGGAATGATGCTACGCCTGTCCCCGGTCCCGACACCATCATGATTTCATGTTCGGTCACCCGACCCCTGTGCTGATCCGATGAGGCGCCTTCCCTCGCTCGACGAGCTGACGCTCGCCGCCCGGGCGGCCTTCGGCCGTTTCCCGGAGACCGTGTCGGCCGGGATGATCTGCGCGCTGGTGGGCGTGATCGCCATTCGTCCGGACAAGCAGGTCCAGGGCCATTGGATCGAGCTCCTGGTCACGCTGGCGCTCGCCATCCCGCTGACCTTTGCCATCGCGACCGCGTCCGAGAACGGCGTCCTCCACCGGCGCGCGCGTCGCATCTCGATGCTGGTCGTGGTGTTCGTGCTCACGCTCGTCTTCCTCTCCTCGTACGCGCAGAGCACGGAGCTCTTCACCATCCATCTGGCGCTCGCCGCATTGGCGTCGCACCTCCTCGTGGCGTTCCTTCCCTATCTCGGCCGCGGGAGCGATGACGCCTTCTGGGATTACAACCAGGGTTTGTTCATCCGCTTCCTGCTCAGCGTCGTCTACTCGGCGTTCGTGTTCGTCGGGATCGCGGTGGCCATGGCCACCGTCCAGTATCTGTTCTCGCTGAAGATCCCCGGCACCGCGTACTTCCGGCTGTGGATCGTGGTGGCATTCGCGTTCAACACCTGGGTGTTCTGCGGCGGCATCGACGATCCGCTTCCGGGCGGACCGTCGCCGGTGTACCCGCGGGCGCTCCGGATCCTGACCCAGTACATCCTCATCCCGCTGGTGACGCTGTACCTCCTGATCCTCTACGGCTACCTGATCCAGATCGTGATCCAGCGTGAGTGGCCGCGCGGCACCGTGGGCTATCTGGTGAGCGGCTTCTCCGTGCTCGGCATGCTCGCGCTGCTCTTCGTCCATCCCATTCGCGAGGCCAGCGAGAGCCGCTGGGTGCGTGCCTACGCGCGCAGCTTCTATCTCTCGCTGTTTCCGCTCGTCGCGCTGCTGATCCTGGGCACCTGGCGGCGACTGTCGGAGTACGGGCTCACCGAGAAGCGCTATCTGCTGCTGGGGTTCGGGCTGTGGATCGCCGGCGTCGCTCTGTACTTCCTGCTGTCACGGCGGCGGGACATCCGGGTGATCCCGGTGTCGCTGTGCGCGGTCGCGGTGCTGGCGTCGTTCGGGCCGTGGGGCGCCGCCAGCATGTCGCGCGGGGATCAGCTCGCTCGCCTGCGATCGACCCTGGAGCGCCATGGCCTGTTGCGCGGCGGGAAGGCGCAGATCGCGAAGGCTCCGGTCGGCTTCGTCACCCGGAAATCGATCAGCGCCAGCCTCGACTACCTCACGCGCGTCCATCGTGCGGCCGGATTGACCGGATGGTTCAAGCCCGAGGCGTTGCGGGAGCTGCCGCCGCGGGGCGAGATCTCCGCGGCCCAATTGATGAGCGCGATGGGACTGGTCTACGTCGCGCCATGGCAGAGCCAGCACGAGGGTTTCTCGTTCTATCCGCACACGCGGGTCAGCGACACGCTGACGGCGGTCACGCTGGGCGGGTACCACGCCATGACCACGATCAACTTCTTCCGTTCCATCGCCAACTCGCCTTCGAAGACCCTGTGGCTGGACGGACGGCGGTTCGAGGTGACGTTCGACCGGGAAGGGGTGCTCGCCATTCGCGGCGACTCCGTCTCGGTCTCGCTGCCCGTCGCTCCGCTGGCCTGGCGTCTGCGCTCGCGTTACCCGTCGATGCAGGTCCCCCCATCGATCGCCGAGATGACCGTCGAAGCCGAGGGCCAGGGGCTGGATGCCCGGCTCGTGGCGTGGGGAATGAACGGCACGGTGGAGGTCGACTCGACCTCGCTCGGCGATTCGAAGATCGAGGTCAACCAGCTCGAAGGCGCGCTCTTCTTCCGCCTGCGCTAGTTCGGATCTCCGCTCATCCGCGGGCGCGGCGGGGGCTGGAGCCGGATTCGGAGCTGAGACCTCCGAAGCGCCGATCCCGGTCCTCGAAGCTGCGGATCGCTTCGGCGAGATGGGCCGCCTCGAAGTCCGGCCAGCACACCGAGGTGAACCACAGCTCGGCGTAGGCGCACTCCCACAAGAGAAAATCACTCAGACGCTGCTCGCCGCCGGTGCGAATGATCAGATCGACCTCGGCGGGGCCGTCCCCGGCGAGGCGGCGCGCGAGCTCTTCGCGCGTCCTCGGCGGTTGGTCCGAGCAGGCCGCGGCCACGATCGCGTCGCGTGAGGAGTAGTCGAGCGCCAGGCGCAGGTGCAGGCGACGGCCCTGGGCGGTGGCCGCCTCGGCCTGCTCGAGCGCTCGCAGGACGCTGGCCGGGAGACGATCCCGGCGTCCGATCGCGGTCACGCGCACGCCGTTTTGCACGCAGCGCGCGACTTCATTCCTCAGGTATTCACGCAGCAGCGCCATGAGGCGCCGGACTTCCTCGCGCGGGCGGCGCCAATTGTCGGCCGAGAAGGCGTACAGCGTGAGGGCGCCGATGCCGAGACCAGGAGCGGCTTCGACCACCCGCCGGACGGCGGCGGCGCCCGCCGGATGACCGGCGACACGCGGCCAGCGCCGGCGCTCCGCCCACCTTCCGTTCCCGTCCATGATGATGCCGACGTGAAGTCCTGCGCGTCCGACGACCGAGAGATGATGGGCCATGGGAATAGAGCACCGCTAGCGGGCGCGAGTCGCCCGGATCAGGGCCTCCATGTGCTGCAGGTAACGCTCGAGCGCCTTGCGGCCGCTGGCGGTCAGGCGAAAGCGGGTCTTGGGAAGGCGGCCTTCGAAGGACTTGTGACACTCCACGTACGATGCTTCTTCGAGCTTGCGCGCGTGGACGCTCAGGTTGCCGTCGGTGGTTCGCATGAGGTGCTTGAGCTCGTTGAACGTGAGCCACTCGTTCACCGCGAGCGCGCTGACGATGCCGAGCCGAAGCCGCTCGTGGATGACGCGATCCAGGTCGGGCATTCCACCGTCGGGCGCGCCGCCGATCCGGCCCAGCGGCGCCTTGCGGGGAAGGCCGCGACGATCGGTGCGCATGGCTTTTTCCGCTCCTCCCCTAGCCACCGTACCTCCGCGCGATCGTCACGCCGAAGCCGATCAGGAGCGCGCCGAAGCCCAGGGCGAGGATGGCGTCGCCCCATGCGGGATCCATGAAGAGCGCCGCGGCGCCGAGCGCCATGAAGCAGATGCCCATGACGGGAACGATCCGCACCGAGAACGCGCCTCCGCACGCCACCGCGGTGCCAAACAGAAGCAGCCAGGTTCCCGGGAGGACCTGGTGGAGACCTGCGCGATCGAGCGCGATCGTCAGCAAGCCGCCGGCTCCGAGCGGGAGCAGGAAGCTCATGGCGAATCGCCTCGCCGGCCCTGCGAACACGGAGGCTCCTGCCGCCCTGGACTTCCTCACCATGCCGATGGTCGCGATGACGATCGAGAGCGCGAGCGCGCCCACCCACACCGCGAGCCATGCCGACCTCGTCGGCTGGTGGTGCGCCAGCCAGGCGGCCCCGAGCGCCGTGAATCCGATGGCGACTTGTGCCCAGCCGGAGATCGCCGTGAACGAGCCGGCTTCTTCCATCGTGCGCCGGATGTAGCCCAGGTTCTCGAAGGCGCGGGCCTGCAGCTCCGGGGACCGGGTGCGCTCGGGCGGGATCAGGGGTGACACGGATCGCATGGCCATCACTGTAGAGGCTCGGCGGGCTCGCTGCCAAGGACTTTTCACTGCAAAGTAGCCTTCGCGCGCCAGGGCCTGGAGATCGGCGGTTCGCGTCAGGCGGCCTGGGTCTCCACGTACCAGCGGTAGGTGTCCACCATGGTGTCGGTGTCGTGGCGTCGCGCCTCGAAGCCCAGCGCCTCCCGCGCCGCGGAGGTGTCGAGGACGTAATCCACCGGGGCGATCAGGTACTGCTCGGGGTTCATGGGCGACAGGCGAACGCTCCACAACAGACTCAGGGCGAGCTGGAGCGGAGCCGTCGGCAGCGAGACCAGCTTCGACGAAGAGCCCGCGCGGCGGCACAGCTCGGACAGCATCTGGCGCGTGGTGGGCGGGTTCTGTGAAGCGATGTTGTAGGTGCCGTTCGTGGTCTTGTCGAGCGCCAGGATGCTGGCGCGCGCCAGGTCGTCGACCGCGATCATGTGATGGCGATTGTTCCCGGGACCGAACATCGGCACCGACCGGCCGGTGCGGACCATGTCGAAGAGCTTCTTCATGAGTCCCAGCCGGCCCGGACCGATGATCACGCTCGGTCTCAAGACGGTGACGTCCTCGAACTTCCCGCGCGCCGCCCTGCAGTGCGCCTCGCTTACCACCTTGCTGCGGCCATAGGGCCCCACGGGACGCGTCGGCGCGTCCTCGCGGAGCAGCACCGGAGGGACAGGCGGGCCGTACACCATGTCGCTGGAGACGAAGACGAAGCGCTTCACCCCTGCCTCGTGCGCCGCGTCGAGCAGCGCGCGCGTCATCGACGCGTTGCGCTGGAAGAAGGGCTCGATGCGAAAGCGCGGGCAACCGGGCGTGTGGAACTGCACCGCGGCCGAGTGGATGACCGCACGGGCGCCGGCCACGACGCTCCTGCAGAAGGCCGGATCGACCAGGTCCCCCCGCATCCGCTCGATGCCCCGTGGCGCCTGGGTGGGATCCTCGACGATGTCCACGGCGCGGATGGGCTCTTCGCGCTCATGGAGCTGGCGAACGATTTCGCGACCGAGAAAGCCTGCCGCTCCCGTGACCAGGATCAATGTGGAGTCCGCCCGCGGTGCCGTAATGCGTCCTCATCGGACATGGGTCGCCTGGCCGCCCGAACGCGGGACCAGGGCGAGCGAGACTAAGGAGCGAGGCATGGTTTCGCAAATCCACGCGCGACGACGCGGGGCCATCCGTCTGGCTTCGAGCCCCGCGTCGATCGCGATCGATTGGATCAGCGCTTCGCGACCGCGGCCAGGGCCTGGATCTCCACCGGCTTCATGACGGTCTCGCAGTACCGGCTGTCCACGCGGACCTTCCAGGCGCCCGCCGAGGGCAGCTTGAGACTGGCGCGATAGTGATTGGTCTGCGCCAGCGCCACGGCCGATGACGTCACCTTGAGATCGCCGCACTGCGCGACGACCAGGGGCTCGATGTTGCGCTTGTGGCTCCAGCTCTCCGGCACGACCTTGATCGCGAGGTCGAAGCTCTTGCCGGCCGTCACCTGCCTTGGCGCCTGACTCAGCTCGACTCGCGCCCGGCCTCCCGCCTCCGCGGCGGCCACGAATGCCACCATCGCCGCCAATGCCATCAGCATCGTTCCTTGCTTGCGCATCGCTCGCTCCTTTCGCGAGGGCCGTGACGGACCCCGCCCGTTCGGACTGGTGGACGTCGCTCACGGCGGCTCGAGTCCGCCGGGACATCCTCAAGGACGAGGCGCCGAGTCCTGCCGTTAGCGGGAGCAGTCGGATGGGCGCCAGGGGCGGTCCCTCACGACCGGCGCTGGCCCGGATCGGCGCCTTTCCACCGGCGCCAGTCCTTGGTGAGGCCGAGGCCGAGCGCGTCCCACCAGGCATCGAGCATCGCGCGGTCGCCGCCGATCACGCCTTCCCGGGTGATCATCCGGGGAGGCGGGACCAGGACGGCGAGACGGTCGTAGACGGTGGAACGATCGGCCGGAGCCAGCCGCACGAGCAGGTGCCAAAGCGTGAAGGCATCCTCGCGGCGCGCGCTCGAGAGCACCCGCGACAGCGCCGAGTCGGGCGCGTCGGCTTCCGCGCGATCCACGTCGAAGAGCGCGTTCTTGAGCGCGGGCGGGGCATCCGTGAAGTGAGGCGTGCCGGGGCCCCGGCCCGGGCGAGTCGTGCAGCGCGCCCCTGCCGGGACGAACGATTCCCGTCCGTGGCTCTCGAAGCTCACCCATCCCGCCACCACGGTCAGGCTGCCCGCGCCCGTGGGATCCACCTCGAGCTCGTAGACACAACCGAGATCGACCGCGGTGGCCGAAGGCGTATCGACGACGAAGCGGCGCGGCGGCGCCAGGATGTAAGCCTCGAGCGCCCCGCGCTCGAGCGCAAGACGGTGAACCTGACCCTGCCGGCGCAGCACGCGCAGCCGGCTGTTCGGGGCGATCGACACGAAGCCGATCCGCCCGATCTCGAGTCGCGCGCTGGAGCCCGCGTTGGTCTCGATCCACGAGCCGAGCGCGATGCGGCCCCGGCCGCGCAGCTCGCGCTCGCCCACCTGCGGCGCCCCGCTCGTCGCCGCCACCCGCCAGGTGAACGTGTCGAAGAGCCAGAAGCCGGCGAGCACCGGGACGGCGATCAGCGCCGCCGCGACCAGCCACCGCATCGGTCGCGACACCGGACGCCGCCGGGTCTTCGGGGTCGTCACCGGCATCTCCTCGGGAAGGCTCAGCGGCCGCTCATGGTGGCCGTACCTGGACAGCAGCTGCTCGAGCTTCTGCACTTCGGGATCGGGAGGCCCGCCCTTGTCCCAGAGGTAGCGATCGCTCACGTGGCTTCTCCGGTCAGCCGTTCCCTCAGCATTCCGATCCCGCGGTGAAGATTCACCCTCACCGAGCCCGCGGTCATTCCCGTGCGCTCGGCGATCTCGGGACCGCTCATCCCTTCCACCAGACGCAGCATGAGGGTCTCGCGATAGGCTTCGGGCAGGTCGCGAATGAGCCGCAGCACTCGGCGCGCTTCATCGTCATGAGACTCCGGAGCGGCCATCTCGTCGCTCAGCTCGACCACGTCGTGGCGGCCCCGAGCTCGGTCGATCGCGGTATGCCGGGCGATCATCGCGATCCAGGCGCCGAAGGCGCGCGAGTCCCGCAGCGAGCCGAGCTGCCCCAACGCCTTCAGGAAGACCTCCTGGACCAGATCGTCGACCTCGTGAGCCGGCGCGCGCGCCAGCAGCACCCCGTGCACCATGCGGCCGTAGAGCTGATAGAGGCGCCCGAACGCTCCTCGGTCCCCGTTCTGTGCGGAAGCGACCAAGGCCGGGATCGAGTCGCTCGATTCCGCGGGTCTCACTCTCCGAGTGACGATCCAGGAGGCACGACCGTTAGCGTGA
>DASTBI010000066.1 GCA_035712145.1 Candidatus Eisenbacteria bacterium
TACGACAACTGGAACGCCAAGTTCCTGATGCTGTTCGGCGACGGGAGCGAGGACCCTCAGAACTTCATGGGCGAATCGAGCCCGGACTTCATCCCCGTCCACAAGATCAACGGCCCCGTCGCCATTCAGTTCGGCTACGAGATCATTCCTTCGGACCCTTGGTATGTGTGCATGGAGAACTGCGATCTCGGCGGCGTCGAGCCGGTGCTCCAGGACCTTTTCATCGGTCGTGCTCCGGTGCAGACGCTGGCGGCCGCGCAGGCGGTGGTGGCGAAGCTCGTGGCCTACGAGAACTTCGCGAGCGACCAGATCTGGCGCCAGAGCATCCTGCTCAGCGACGACGACGCGTATTCCGCCGAGACGTTCTTCGGCGGTGGTCCCGCACAGCTCGGCTACTGCTATCGGCCCCCCGAGGTGGTGTTCCGGCAGCTCAACGAGACGGTGGCCACCGTGATCCAGGACGATGCCGGGCTGCAGCAGGCGGTGCTCGACACCTTCCACCTCGACAGCAAGCTCCACAACGTGGCCTGCCACCCGTCGTCTCCGGACTGCACCTGCAAGGACCAGCCGACGGCGCAGCAGATCACCCACAGCAGCATCACGCCCGACCTCATCTCGCGGCTCAACGCCGGGCGGATGTGGTGGAACTTCCAGGGCCACGCCAACGAGTTCGTGCTGGCGCACGAGGATCTCTACATCAACCGCGGCGGTCAGGACGACAAGGACCTCCTGATGAACGACGGGAGGCCGTTCCTGTTCTCGGCCTTCTCCTGCCACGCGAATGCCTTCGCGCGCTTCGGCGACCGCAGCGCCGGCCGCGGACCGGCCCTGGGCGAGGAGATGGCGACGCTGCCCGTGCGAGGCGCCATCGGCAGCTGGGCGTCGACCGGCTACGAGATCCTGCCCTTCAGCGGCACCTCGCACATCAACGTGAGCTGGGCGCGCGCGATGTTCGAGGATCCGCCCCATGATCCCTATCTGGGCCAGGGCGGATCCCGGGTGGTGCTGGGCGAGACCATCGCGCTCGCCTTGGCGCGCTACGTTCCGACCGTCGTGTTCAATCCCAACGAGAAAGGCATCGGGCTCAGCTATCATCTGCTCGGCGATCCGGCCACGCGGCTCTCGATCGGCCCACCCCAGGCGGCGGTGACCGCCAATACGCTGCCCGTGGCCGACGACCAGCCGATCCGGCTTCACACGCTCGGCGACACGCTGCGGCTCGAAGCCGATCTGGTGTCGAACGTGGCGCTCACCTCGATCGCGCTCGAGCGCAACGATCCGAGCGGCACGGTCGTCATCCCGTCGGCGGATTACACGCTGACCCCGGCCTTCCCCGACACCAACGGGGCGAGCGGCGGCCGTCGCTACCACCTGACCTACAGAACGACGCTGCGCCCCGTGTCCTACAGCTACACGTTCGTCACCACCGATCGTTATGGAGTCACCGGCCGCTTCGACGCCGTGTTCCAGTTCCTCTCCCAGCTCCTGCTGAACAACACCGTGCTCGCCGACAACGATCCGGTGCCGCCGAGCGGCAATGTCGCGCTGCGCTTCTTCTCGCCCAAGCCGCTCGTCCCCGCATCGGACCTGATCCTGACGATCAACGGCGTGAACCAGCCGTTCACGGCCGCCCCGGTTCCCGGTGACGCTTCGGGCCGCGAGTGGGTGCTCTCCTGGACTCACGCCCCATACGCGATCGACACCTATAGCGTCGCGCTCTCGGTGGCGGGGGGCGGCACGCACACCCACGTCTTCCGAGTCCTGGTGGGCGGCGGCGAGCTGCAGGTGCAGAACCCGGTCGCCTTCCCCAATCCCTTCGACGAGGAGGGAGGGACGGCTTTCTCGTTCACCCTGGTGTCGGGAGCGCCGGTGGATCTGTTGATCCGCGTGTTCACCACCAACGGAAAGCTGATCTACGAGCGCGACGAGCGGGGACTGACGCCCGGCTATCACCAGCTTCCGTGGGACGGGCGGGACGACGAGGGCGACCTGCTCGCGAACGGCGTGTACGTCTACCGCATGCTGGCGACCAACGGGCCTTCCAAGGCCGAATACATCGGCCGCCTGGTCAAGCTCCGCAAGCCCCATCGTGCCGATACGCAGTGAGCCGCGGGCGCCCTGGGCGCTCGTGGGTCTGTGCGTGCTCCTCGCCGGGGTCGCGCACGCCAAGACTCCGGCGGTTTCCCCGCGGAGCATCGCCATCGCCGAGGACGAGCGGCGCTTCCGGCCCGAGATCGAGCAGGGCCTCAAGGACAAGGATCCCAAGCTCCGGGTGCGGGCCGCGCTCGCCGCCGGACGTCTTCAGGATTCGACCGCGGTGCCGGCGCTCGAGCCCTTGCTGGCCGACGCCAAGCCCGAGGTCAGGCGCGAAGCGGTGTTCGCGCTCGGCCAGATCGGCCATCGCTCCGCACGCGGGATGCTGGAGGCGCGGCTCGCGGACCAGGATCCCGCGGTGGTGGTGCTCGCCACCGAGGCGCTGGGCAAGCTCGGCGACAAGGCCGCGACCGCGAAGATCCTGCCTTCGCTGGCCAGCAAGTCGGCCGAGCTACGGGCGACCACGGCGATGGCGTTGTGGCGGCTGGCCGATTCGACCGCGCTGGCGCCGCTGCTCGCGCACCATCAGGACGCGGATCCCGAAGTGCGCTGGCGGGTGCTGTACGCGCTGGAGAAGATCGTCGCGGGAGGTCGCGTCATCGAGGTGGCCTCGCAGCATCTGGAGGGCGACGCCAGCCCGCGGGTGCGCGCCTACGCCGCCCGGACGCTGGGACGGCAGAAGAGCCCGCGTGCCCATGCGGCTCTGGTCCAGGCGCTCCGGCAACCCGACCTCGCGGTCGTGGTGAACTCCGTTCGCGCGCTCCAGTTCATCGGCGACACCACCTGCACGTCATGCGGGCCGGCGCTGGTGCCCTTGCTCAGGCATCCGCATCCCTACGTGCGCTCGACCGCCGCCGCGGCCCTGGGCGAGCGCTTCGCCTGGCTCGCGGCCGACTCGCTCGCCCAGCAGGCGATGGTGGACTCGCTCGGCGCCCATCTCAGCGATCCGGATGCCGCGACGCGCACGGCGGCGGCGCGCGCGCTGATCGCGATGCGGCCGGATGTGATGCCGACCCCGATCCGGAAGATGATGCTCGACGATCCTTCGATCTACGTCCGCACCGGCGTCATGTCGGCGCTCCGCAATGTGACCACCACGCAGACCTGGCTGGGTTTCTGCAAGCAGCACATGGATGCGAAGCGCCCGCTGTTCGAGCGCATGACGGCCGCCGAGGTCCTGGGAGCGCGCGGGGAGCCGGGGAGCGCGGATCTGCTGCGAGTCGCACTCTCCGACACCACGACGCTGTTCGTCGCCGCCTGCGCGTCGGCGCTGGCCGAGCTGAAGGACACCGGGAGCGTGCCGCGGCTCGCCGCCGTGTACGCGCAGCGGGCCGCCGACGCCGATCCCGATGCGCGCATCGCGATTCGCGACGCGCTGCGCGACCTCGCCGGACGCGCCTATGCCGACAGCATCGAGCGCGCGCACCCGACCCAGAGTTCCAGGCCCCCCAGCTACCCCGGCGATTTCGAGAAGCCGCCGAAGGCGCGCGGCGCGATCCTGCGCACCGACCAGGGCGACATCGAGTGGGCTTTCTACGGGCACGAAGCGCCGCAGACCGTGCGCAACTTCGTGCGGCTCGCGAAGCGGGGCTACTTCGACGGCCGCGCCTTCCATCGGGTGGTGCCCAACTTCGTGATCCAGGACGGCGATCCGACCGGCACCGGCTCCGGAGGCCCCGGCTACACGATCCGCTGCGAGTACAACCAGCTCCGCTATGCGCCGGGGATGGTGGGGATGGCGCTCTCGGGCAAGGACACGGGCGGCAGCCAGTGGTTCATCACCCACTCACCGCAGCCGCACCTCGATGGCCGCTACACGATCTTCGCCCGGGTGGTGAAAGGCATGGACGCGGTGCAGAAGATCGTCCAGGGTGACCACGTGTTCAAGGTGGAGATCCTGGAGTGACCCGCGCGGGCCGGGGCAAACGCCCCGCGGCCGCGCCCGCGACTCTCACGCATCCCGCGGTGCTCGCGGCCATCCTCGCCGCGGCGGCTTCCGTCGTCCTCTCGGTCAGCTTCGCGATCTTCGATCCCGACCTGTTCCAGCATCTGCGGGTCGGCAAGGTGATCTGGAGCACGCACGGCGTTCCGCAGCAGCATCTCTGGACCTGGCCGAGCTATGGCATGCCGGAGGTGCTCCCGTCCTGGCTCTTCCGCGCGCTGATCTGGCCGTTCTGGTCGTCGGGCGGAGTCGTCGGGCTCTTCGTGTGGCGCTGGCTGACCACTTTGCTCGCCTTCGGGCTGATGTGGGCCGTCGCGCGAAGGATGGGCGCCCGTGGCGTGACGCCGCTCGTGGTGATCGCGCTGTGCGCGCTGGTCTATCGCCAGCGCTCCATGGTGCGTCCCGAGACGCTGGTCGTCGTCCTGCTCGCGCTCGAGCTGTGGATCCTCGAGGCCCGCCGCCACGGCGGACCCAGCCGCTGGCCATGGCTCGTCGTGATCGCGTGTCTGTGGGCCAACGCGCACATCTCGTACTACCTCGGCCTCGTCGTGCTGGGGGTGTTCTGGCTGGACGAGATGCTCAGCCGCCGCCGCGCCGCGGGTCCGGCGCTCGGCATCGTCCTGCTGGCGGCGATCGTGGCCTCGTTCCTGAATCCTTTCGGATGGCGCGCGTTGTGGCAGCCCTTCGATTATTTCCTGAACGGCCGCCACGAGGCGATCTTCCAGCTGGTCGGCGAGCTCAAGCCGATCATGTGGCGCCTGAATCTCACCAACGGTCTTCCGCTCCTGTTCGCGGGCTGGCCTTTGCTGATCCTGGGTCGCCTGCTCCAGCGGCGCGTCGATCGCGTCGAAGTCGTGCTGGCATTGATCTTCACCGTGCTCGTCGGCTTCGGGCAGCGCTTCCTCGGCTTCTACGCCCTGATCGCCGCGGCGTACGTGTCGCGCGATCTCTCGGAGGCGCTCGGACGGACGCCTTTGGCCCGGCTTCCCGT
>DASTBI010000067.1 GCA_035712145.1 Candidatus Eisenbacteria bacterium
TGTGACAAAACTCGGGCTCAGAACGCGCGGGCATTCGCGGGCACAGGAGGGTGCGCGAAACGGGACCCGTCGTCCCGTTTCGCGTGGGTGCTGGCTAGGCCGGGCGAGCGATCGCTAGTCGTCTCCACCGTCTTGCTTTGCTGCGCGTGTCGCGCGCTCCTTCTCGGCCTTGCGAAGTTTTTCGTGGAAGCCCTCTTCGAAGGCCTTCACCACCTTGTTGATCTCGGGCTGATCGCTCACTTCGGGCCCGAGCATGACGGCGGGTGAAGCGCGGTGAATGCACGCGCTTCGCCCAACTTTCGTGCGACCCGAAATCACGCTTGATTCGGTTCCCTCCCGGTTCGCGTGGCTACGGTTGGGCTACAGTCCTCTCAGACGGAAGAGGATTTCGTCGAAGACTCAACGGGCTTACCCTCCCAAACAACCCTAGCCCGGTTGGGGTCCCCGCCTCATGAGGGTGATGCATGAACGATGTACGGAATGAAACACACCCAGAGCACCACATACTGCTCAAGCTCGAGCGTGGAGACGCCAGCATCACGGCAGCGGACCCGATGATGCGGTGGGGGCCGCGCGCGAGTTCAAGATCCGCCCGATCGGCTTCGAACGGGGGAGTCTCAAGAAGGGCGAGGTCTACTCGGCTGACCTCAGGGCGGTCATCGAGAATCTGTCACTGCCTGAGGCGGAGTGATCTGACTCACATCAAGCCGGATCAAACAGCGGCGGGGCCGGATACATGCGACTGTCACGCAGCACAACAGAGATCGTTCACCTGAGAGTCCACCAGAGGTGAGGCCACCGAGACCGATGATGACGCCCGAGCTCACCCGCCCTCGTTGGATCGACCGGACGTTTCAGTTCGTCCATCCACCGTGGATGCTCCTGGACATGATCGAGCGCCTGCGCGGCGTCGTGCCGCGGCTTGGTCCGCTGCTCGCCGAGCTCGATGAGGTCACCGCGCACCGCCGCAACGAGAACACTTGGTCGATCGCTCAGAACGTCGGCCATCTGTCGGACACCGAGGAGCTGTGGCAGGAGCGGATCGAAGACCTGCGCCAGGGTCGTGCGACGTACACACCCGCCGATGCGGCGCGCTTCCAGACACTCGCCGAGCGCCATCAGACACGCCCCTTGGCGGCGACGCTCGCCGAGCTGTCCGAGCGGCGGGCGCGGCTGGTCGCGGCACTCCTTGAGGCGCCCGAGGGCTTGCAGCGCGCGAGCTCGTTCCACGAGCGGCTCAAGACGCCGATGCGACTTGTGGATTGCGCGCAGTTCGTCGCCGAGCACGACGACCATCACCTGCTGCGCATCCGAGCTCTGCGAAAGCTTTTCGGCGCTGATGCCGCCGGCTGATCGCCCGGCGCAATTCCCGCCCATTCGGACGGGGAACGTCGCCAAGTTGGTGCGCCGCGAAGGAATCGAACCTTCAACCTACTGATTAGAGACAACAATTGCTGCCAGCACGAAGCGATTGTCGCGCAAGAAATTGCGAGGACTGCCGAAGAATTGCGCAGGATGCGCGCGGGCAGTAGGAGGCATCGAGGGGCACCCGAAGGGACACAAAACGGGACCAGTGGTCCCACCACTCAAATGCGCGCCTCCCACCCGGCGAGGGTGGGAGGCGCTGAGTCCTCGACGAGTTCGAGCAGTCTTCAGCGAAGGTGGTAGGCCAAACCCAAGCTAATCGTGACCTCGTTCCGCGTTGATACGTCGTCGTTGCCGGTGAGCCCCTTGAACTGTGTCAGGTAATCACGGGCCTCGAGACGCATCGCGACTCGCGACATTTGAAACTCGCTGCCCAGTGCGCCGTAACCGGCCGGGTAGCTCTTCGAACCCCCCTCGTCCGTGGGATCGTAGGTCCGAACACCGCCCCCCAGTCCAATGAAGGGCCGGATGCTCCATCCGTTGTCGAGCGGCATGTCTTTGAACAGCTCGCCGCCTACGTCAGCCTGATAGATGTGCATGTGGCCGCCGGACGCGACGTTCTGGTTGAGATCGGGACCGGCGAATCCGAACGTCCCAACGATGTGAAAGCGATCCGCCAGTTCGAAGGCAAGCTGGCCGCCTGCCAGGAAGGCGTCCTGGAGAAGATCGCGCTGATCGCCGGTCGGGACGAGGACTCCCGCGAATGGTCGGATCTCCGGCTTGGACTGCGCCCGCGCCTCGATCGGCAGCAACAGCAGCAGGGCGAATGCAATCAGTAACCTGCGCATAAAAATCGACCTCCCTTCACTCCCGCTCGAGTGGGAGGCGGACCTCCGACGGTCTCGGCGTGCCGCGCCCGCCCTCAGGAGCAGCGCATCGTATGCGCAACTCTTGTGCCCGCCGGGCTTGAACCACCCTCGCCCGCACAAACGCTACTCCGACAGCAGATTCATCACCGCCCTACCGGCAGCAGTGGCGCGAGTGGAACCTGCCGGGAATGGCACCAAGTCAGGTCTGCTTGTCAGGCCCGACGACGAGGCGTCTCCCCAGATGCGCCCGGGGACGGCGCGGCCCGGGAGGTCGTGAGCCGCACCTTGGCCTCAAGGGATCGTTCAAACCGATCTCAGAGAAGACGGGACCAAGCAGTGGATGCTTGTGGCTAAGTTGGTGCGCCGCGAAGGAATCGAACCTTCAACCTACTGATTAAGAGTCGGATGGAGGGGTCAGGGCGAACCGGGACGAATCGGGGTGAAGCGTGACGAGCCAAGCGCTTCGCCCCGATTTCGTCTGGGTCGAAAACACGGCTCGTCCCGGTTCGTCCCGGTTCGCGCGGCTACAGTTGGGCTACACCCGCTGAGGGGGACCGCCGATTGAATTGGGGAGATCCGGGGCCAGCGTGAAATGTGATGCTGGGAGGGTGCGACTCCACCGGGCTTCCTGTCTGCCGGTCGAGTAGGGACGGGAGCTCATCTCTCAACCATGAGGTCACCGGTTACCGAGGACCAAGATGGGCGAGTTTGTGAGAAGGACATGGCTTCCTGCGGTGCTCTTCGCCGCGCCAGCCTTCTGGTATGAGCGTGCGAATGGTCCCCTGGCACCCTTTCCATATGGTGCCGTTACCCTCTACGTGCTGGCGGTTGTACCGGTCGTCTGGTGGCTTTTGGCTGCGGCTCGCGAGCCGATGAGTGCCGCCCGTGCAGCGGGCGCCGGTGCAGCTTGCGGCGGAGTCCTGATCCTGATTCCTGCCGTGGTCATCGCGATTTCTGCGGTAGTGAATCCCGGCGACGGTACCGGAGAGTTGGCAAGTGTCTTCGGGTTCGTTGTTCTTGCTGGCGAGGCGGCAATCCTGGTGCTGCTTGGCGTAGCGATTGGACTCGTTACGGTGTTCCTAAACAGGGAGAGTCAAGGACCACGCCCCTCGTGAAGCCGGACGCCGATCCGAGTCGAGCCGACAGTGGAGCTCCCCAGCCCGGCACGTGCGTGGTGCGGACTCACGATGTTGCCGGCAGGCTTCGAGCCTGGAGCGTGGGTTCGTTCAAGCCGAAAAGTTGTGGTCTTGGACTGAATCAGTCAGTCCTTAAGTTATTCTTGCTCGTCTCCGTTGCCCTCATTGGTTGTAAGAAGGAGGCATCTCAGACAGCGCCAATTGACCTCGCGGCAATTGAGAGCATCACTTGGTCATCTCCCGATCCGGACCGCGATAATAGAGTTAACTGGTTGCAGGCTGATGTCCTGCTTCGGCTCCCTGCGGGCGCGCAGTGTGCCGATCTAGGCACTGTTCTCGAGCAGTCTGAACAAGGCCAGTACCTCGTTACTGGCTCACGAATCGACCGGGTGGCCCACCCCGGTGAGGTCAACAGCGCAATGCTTCCTGGATGTACCGCAGATGCAAATGGCCGCTGTCTGGTGCAATTGGGGTTCAGTGCGGATTCAATTGCCTCTCATGCAACAAGTGGCACGTGGACTGCCCGCCTCAAACTCGTTTGGCGTTTGCCGAAAGACGGCGGAAGTTACGCCTTCGGGAATCTAGACAGCTTGGTGCAGGTACCCCCGCAGAGAGTGGAACTCTACCGGGTAGGGCCCTAAGGCTCCCTAGTTCGATTGCTGTGATGCGCCACCGCGCCCAGCGCTTTCGTTGATCGACTGCCGACAGGATCAGCAGTTGGGCTACAGCCCGTCAGCTAAGTTGGTGCGCCGCGAAGGAATCGAACCTTCAACCTACTGATTAAGAGTCAGTTGCTCTGCCAATTGAGCTAGCGGCGCTCCAGGGAAGGCGGGCTAATCTACGGGGCATCGCCGGGCGTGGTCAAGGCTCTCCCGCCTTCTGCCGGAGCTGTTCCACGAGGTGTGAGCATCACGGAACGAGAGGGGAGGGCGCCGGAGCGCCCTCCCGTGTCATGTGGCGTCAACTTCAGTTCACGCGGATGAGCCGCTTGTTCCATTCCTTTCCGTCCGCGCGGAGTCGGACGAAGTAGAGGCCGGCTTCGGCCTGCTGCCCGTTGTTCCGACGGCCACTCCACACGACTTCCGTGGACCCCGCCTCGTAGACGCCCTGTGCGAGATCCGCGACCTGGCGACCCTGGAGATCGAAGACCGAAATCTCCACCTTCCCGCGGCGAGCAAGCGAGAAGCCGACCGTCACCGGACCGCCGGTTGGGTTCGGGTGCGGCGAGCGAAGGCCCGTCACTCCTCGGCCTCCGCCGACGCCCACCGGTCCGGACGAGATCGAGAACCTCTCGCTCACGGCGACGACTCCGGTGACTTCTCCGCCCGCCTGTCCGCTTTCGATCTCCACCACCGCGACCAGCGCGTTGTCGGAGGGCTCGCTGGGAACGTTCCACTGGATCGTCCCGGTGTTGGCCGCCTCCGAGACCTGAAGGCTCCACGAGGCTCCGCCATCCGCGGAGTACATCATGGCCACCGACGGCGCCGAAGTCGTGACTTCGTAACCGATGAGGAAAGCCTCTCCCGGCGCGACGATCTGGTTCGCGGTCGGCTGGGTGACGTGGCCGCCCTTGATGCGAACCGTATCGTTCCCTTCGAATCCCACGCTGGCGCCGAGCAGGCCGGTCACTTTGACGGCCACCGCTTCGCCGATCGGGAGCGCCAGCTCGAGCGCGCTGCGTGAGAAGTACACCTTGAGGTCCGGGATGCCGTCTTCGTCCTCGTCGCCGATGACGATCGGCGCCGACCCCGACAGATCCACGGGGATGGAGTTGTTGATCCGGATGCTGGCCACGTCGATGTCGGCCGCTGCGTAGGGTGGCTGCGGCTCGAGAAACGCCTGGACGCGCCTGGGTGAGCCTTGGCCGCCGATGACGATGGTCTCGGGCTTGAGCGAGAATTCGATCGGGATCACGGGAGACAGTTTGTAGACGATGCCTCCCGTGCCGTTGGCCGGAGTGTTCGTGACCATGGCGTAGAGCTCGCCGTGGCCGTCCTCGCCGAAGCCGTGGACCGTGAGCTGGTTGGGCAGCTTGTCATTGGCCAGGAGCGGAAGGCGGAACTCCGCCATCTCGCCGCTCGCCAGGTCGGCGTAGAACAGACGGCCGTCGATGCGCGGCGGGGCATTCCGGATCGCCAGGTCGCCGAAGACATACTTGCCGTAGAGCTCGGGGATCGCGGTGCCCCGGTAGACGAAGCCGCCGGTGATCGAGATGCCGTCGCTGTGGTCGTATTCGAGCGTCCCGGCCGGACCGGAAAGCGGGTCGATGAGACCTGCCGGGACGCCGGGGCTACGCGCGCCGATGGTTCCGTTGGCGCGATTGAAGAGGAAATCGCCTTCCTTGACCGCCCAGCCGTAGTTGCCGCCCAGCGCGATGCGATTGATCTCCTCGACGTTGTTCTGTCCGACGTCGGCGAGGATCAGCTCCCCGTTGAGGCGATCGAAGGCGAATCGGTAGGGATTGCGCAGCCCGGTCGCGTAGGTCTCCGGAACCTCTCCCGGTCCCTGGAATGGATTCGTGGCGGGGATGCGGTACTGCCCGTTGGCGCTCACCGCATCCGCGCTGCCCATGGTGAGCGACGGATGCGTGGGATCGAAGCGGAGCATCTTGCCGAGAGGCGTGGTGAGGTTCTGCGCGTTGCCGCCCGGCTCGATGTGGCTCGCGCCGACGTCGTTGGCGTTGCCGCCGTCTCCGAGCGCAAGGTACATGTAGCCATCGGGACCGAAAGCGACCGTTCCGCCGTTGTGATTCCCGGCGTTCTTGCCGAACGAGATGATCTCCCGGCGGGTCGTTGGATCGATGACGTTGGGGTCCGTCGCGCTCATCTTGTACTCGTTGACCACGGTCTTGTAGTTCTGGGTGGCGTTGTTCGGCGCGACATAGGTGGGTGAGGTTCCGGGCGGGATCGGCTCGCCGCTGAACGTGTAGAGCGTCCGGTACCCGACGTGGTTCGGGTCGTTGAAGCCCGGGCTGAACGCCAGCCCGAGGAGTCCGCGCTCGTCATTCGCGTTGCCGGGATTGAGCGGCGGCGACACGCGGCTCTGAACGTCGAGAGCGGGCGTGGCCCGGAGCGCTCCGTTCTCGATTACGAGGATCAGCCCCCTCTGTTCCACCACGAACAGGCGGTTCAGGTCGCCGGGCGGGTTGATCCCGTAATCGGGAGCGCTGAGTCCGGTCACCAGCGGATGCAGGTGAAGGGCGACGGTGCCTCGAGGAATGTCGGGCAGCGGTCCCACCTGTTGCGCTCCGACCGGGCCGGCGAAGAGCAGGGAAGCGAGCATCAGTAGAGGTGCCTGGGACGACTTCATGGACGAAACCTCCTTCGCGAGTTGTTGCGCTGCGAGGTCGGCGGGGTTTCAACCGCCGGGGGACATCCTGATCAACCCCAGGCCCGGGTCGGGAACGGGCCGGTGAATCAATGAACCAGTGGGATCCTTCGGTGCAGCTGGTCCTGGCCGACGACGAGGCGCGCCAGGTAGAGACCTGACGGCGCCCGTTCGCCCGAGTCCGTACGTCCATCCCACACCAGGCCGTGCGAGCCGGCGGACTGGGTGGCGCCCGCGACCAGACGTCGCACGACGTGACCCATGACGTCGTGAATCGCCAGCGACACCTTGGCCGGGCGCGCCAGCGTGTAGCCGAGATGGACCGGCCCGGATGCGGGTGAGGGCCAAGGGGGCGCGAACTCCACGCCGGCGACCGAGTGGGATCCAACGCCCGTGCTGGGGGGCGTGTAATCCACCGTGAGCGCGGGCGGCTGGGATCCTTCTCTCGAATCGAACTTCTTGACGGCCTGCAGCGTGGCCTCGTTGCCGAACACCAACCAGCCGAAGTTCGATGTCGGCGTGTTCACCCAGCTCTGCACGTCGGCGACAAGCCCAGGGCCCGTCCATTCGTACGCGGCCAGGTCGGTCACCGTCTGGGAGGCGCTGGGCTGGGCCACGAAGTCACCCCCGGCACTCGACCACGCGTCGGTGGCGAAGAATCGATAGGTCCACGTGGCGTCGCCGGTCCCCGCGGGGGCTCCGGTTCCGGCGCCGAATGCGGTTCCTTCGCCCCAATCGGCGTTCAATCGATGCAGGGTGACCGTCGCCGAGATGGAGTTGACCGATTGACTCATCTGCAGCGTCAGAGTCACCGAGTTGATCGTGGAGTTCACCGGTATGGACGACAGATTGAAGGCCATGACGCCACGACGCATGGAGCCCCCACCGAGCGTTCCAACGCGGCCGACGTAGATGCCGTCGCCGGCGCCGTTGCTGTTGCCGTTCGGCGTTTCGATGAGGGTGTTGTCCTTCGAGGGCAGCAGAGTCACCGTGACCGCTTCGCAAATCGGAGCAAAGGACAGCGATCCGGCGAGAAGGAAAAGCGCGGCTAAAGGCAGGGACCGAACGGGGGATTCCATGCTCGCCTCCTGGTAGCGAGACGCTCGAAGGCGTTCGGAATGGACGATCACCTGAGATGAGCGGAATTCTATTCCCCGACCCGCCACTCGGCTATCGGAAAATCTGAGACACTGCAAGGAAGTGCAGGTCCTCGGAGACGCAAAAGAGAACGGGAGGGCGATGGGCCGCCCTCCCGTCTCGTGTTCCGCCCCGACTACGGGCAGTTGGTCGTATTTCCCACGCACTGCTTGACCTTGGTGGAGGCCGTCGCCGTGCACGGGGTCTGGTTGCCATTCGGGCAGCTCGCGGTCACCCCGATGGTGTGACACGCGCCATCGAGGGCGCGGAAGGCGAACGTGGTCGAGCCGGTGCCGCTGACTCGCGCCACGCGCGCGTCATCCGCGCCGCCACCAGCCAGGAACGTCGCCAGCGACTGGCCATCCACCGTCCAGGTGAAGCTGCAGGTCTGGCCGCTCACCGACGCGGTGTAGACCAGGACCCCGTTGCAACCGGGATTGGCGGGAGGGGTGATCGTCGCGGTGGTCGGCGTCACACCGACCGAAGCGGTCGCGGTGCGGGTACAGCCGTTCTTGTCCGTGACGGTCAAGGTGTAGGTGGTCGTCGGACTCTTGGTCGGATTGACGGTGAAGTTGAGGCATGCGGTGCCGGACGCATCGCCAAAGGTGCTCTGCGTCGCCGAGCTGCCGTCGTCACCGACCAGCGTCATCTGGTAGGGACCGCGATCCATCGGACCCACCACACAGGCCCGCAGCGTGGCGCTGTTGCCACAGCTCACGTTGCAGTTCGCGGTGCACTGGAGCGTGGCGCCGTAGCCGATCACGCACACCTGCTGATGGCGGCACTGGCCTCCGGGAGGACTCTGGTCCGCCACGGTGCACGTCGCCGCGCCGTTGCTGGTGTTCCACGAGACCGTGGTGCACTCGCCCGGTGAGCACTTGCCGCGGACCACGCCCGCACTGCCGAAGCACGTGATGCCGGCATTGCACGGATAGTTGGGAATGGTGCCATACATGATGGTGTCCTTGTAACGCGCGCCGCCGCTCTTCCCGGGCGCCGTGCTGACACCATTGATGTCACGGAGCACCACATCGACCGGCTGGGTGAGCACCACGCCGTCGGGGATGAGGTGGAGCGAGATGCAGTACCGGCCGGTGCTGGTGTTGTTCCGGACGGTGAACTGGACGGTCGCGTTGAAGGTGCTGCCGGGGGTGCAGGAGCAGGGCTCGTTGATCACGATGCCCGATCCGACGATCTCGACGTCTTCGGCCGTGCAGGGCAACGTGCTGAGGTCGTTGGCGAACGCGTTCCCCGGGATCTGGCCGAGCAGCATGGCCAGCGCCACGAGCGTGTGGAACGCGAGCGAGGTCTTTCTTCCGAGAGGCATGGGTGCTGTTCTCCAATGAGGGGCGGGCGGGCCGCGCTAGTTGGGCAGGTAGATGATTCGCGAGACCCGGCTCGATGCGCCGATCGAGGCCCGCAGGAAATAGACGCCTTGCTTGACACGCTTGCCGTCATCGCCGCGTCCGTCCCAGCGCACCTCGTACTGGCCGGCCGCTTGAGGACCGCGAGCGAGCAGGCGCACGCGCCGCCCCACGACATCGAATACGCCGATGTCCACCGGGCTACGGCCCGCGGGGATCGCGTACGCGAAGCGCATGGCGTTGCTGAAAGGGTTGGGTGTGGGGCGCTCGAGCGCGATCGAGCCGTCGCCCGGTTGCGGATTGCCTTCCAATGGCGATGACGAGGCGATCGCCGCATCCGCGGAAGCCGAAGCCTCCGGAAGCGTGCGGATCTCGAAACGGTCGAACTGCGTGTGTCCGGAGCCGCGGCCCCAGACCCACTTGAGGTCGCGGATCCGCCCGTCGCGATTCGCCACCAGGATGTCGTCGAACACCCGCTCCCGTGCGACCCAGACGTCCATGCGGTCGTCCCCCACCACTTCCACCTGGCCGTTGGGCGCGTCGTAGCTCATCGCCCGGCCGGAGTTGTTGATCACCCAGGAAACGGCCTGGGTGCCCCGGAAGGTGGCGCTGCCCCGGCCGCCCACCAGGTCGCGAACCTGGAAGGCATCGGCTTCGCTGGCCGTGAGACCCAGCGCCGCATACGTCCGGGCATCCGGCTCGTCGGCGTTGGAGTTGGAGAAGTCCCAGCCCATGCGGAAGACCTGTGAGGTGATCCGCTCGGCGCCGATGTCGGATACCGAAACGTTGAAGGTGCAGAGCACCGCGCTGGGCGCCGGGCTGATGTCGGCTGCGCGCGAGAACGTCGCGCGATCGCCGTCCGCGAGCCGCACCGAGATGCCGTGCGTCTCGGTGGCGATCCGGCTCTTGGCGCTGCTGACCGCGAACGCATCCCAGCGCGCCGCGGCCTCGATGGCCGCTCCTTCGCCGGTCGCGTCCTCGACCAGAGCCAGCGCGCCTGCGGGCGTCCTCGCCTGGGTCGCGAACAGCGCGATCAGCAGGAGCAAGGCTCGCGGCCGGCCTGGAAATGAAAGGTTGATCATGTGCCCTCCAGAGGCCATGGGTCATGGTGGTCCCCTGCGGGCGAACGGCGATCGTTCGCTCGTGCGGACCAAAGTCAGCAATCAGTTGTCAGCGGGAGTGGTCTGGGCGGCTCGGGGAGCTTGGCCGCCGCGCGGCGCATGGGAAGTACGCCGCGGCGGCCTTTGCGGGCATATCGACTCGGGTGCGTGCTCGTGTACCGGGAATGCCAGGGATGCCCGGAAGCGGGGCGAGCAGGTCACGGCTGCGCGCGTGACCAAGGAACCCGGTTCAAGGCATGCGGCGAGGGGAGTGAAATTCTCGCGCGAGTCGCGGAAGCAGTGCAAGAAGAATTGTTGTCTCGATCGACGATTTTCGTTCGATGCAGCTCAACGCGTCGCCGTCGTCACCGGGACTCGGTGCACATCGAGCGGTTCCGGACCTAGTGCCCGTTCCTCGGCGCGAATGCGAATGGTCAGCGCGATCGCGTTCAACGCCGAGATCAGCAGTGCCGTGCGCCAGGCGCCGAAGAGCATCGGTCCCGCCATGAGCTCGATCACGACCGCCACGTAGTTGGGGTGACGAAGCCACCGGTACGGCCCGGTCCTGACCAAGGGGGCTCCAGGGACCACCAGGATCCGCACGTTCCAGTGCTCGCCCAGCTCGCGAATGGCCGAAAACCGTAGTGCCTGCGCGGCCAGCCACAGCCCGAGCCACAGCGGCCACCATGGTCCTGGCTCTGTTCCCCAGCCCCCCACCTCGGCGGCGAGCAGGAGGGGGTAGAGGACGTGCACCACGACCAGCAGCGGGAAGTGCCAGCGGCCATGCTCGCGGGCCCCCCGGCGCTTCAAGCGACGGGAGTTCCGAGCCGAGATCGAGAGCTCGACCATCCGCTGGAAGACGATGACGGTCAGGAACAGGCCCAGCGCCCATGCCATGGGGGGCAGACTCACGCCGCCCTCCCGACCAGCACGTACTCGGCGGAGAACCCGGGGCCGAGCGCGGTGACCACCGCATGGTCTCCCTTCGCGATCTCGCGGGCTCGCTGGAAACGGTCGAGCACGAACAGGCAGGTGGGAGCCGACATGTTGCCGTACTCGCGGAGGACGTCGCGGGCGTGATCCAGAGCCTCGACCGGCAATCCGAGCGCGTTCGCGTAGGCGGCGAGCACCTTGACCCCCCCGGGGTGGGCCACCAGATGGTCAAGGTGGCTCTTATCCAGGCCGACGCTGTCGAGGAAAGCATCGAGACTCGGCTTCACTTTCTCGTGGACGATGGTCGGGATGTCCCGCGAGAACACGACATGGAGCCCGTCGCCGTCGATGTCCCAGCCCATCACGTCGAGCGTGTCCTTCCACAGCGTGCTGCGCGAGCCCTGCAGCTCGAGCGGAGGATTCTCTCCGTGGCGCGGGACCACGCTCTCCACGCCGCTCACCACCGCGGCCGCCGCGCCGTCGGCGAAGAGCGAGACCGCGACCAGGTTCTTCTTGGAGAGGTCGTTGCGCTGGAAGGTGAGGCTGCACAGCTCGAGCGCGATGAGCAGCACCCGCGACCGCGGATCCGCGAGCGCGAAGTCGCGAGCCCTCGAAAGACCGACCGCTCCGCCGGCGCACCCCAGTCCCCAGATCGGTGTGCGGCGGACGTCATCGCGCAGCTCGAGCACGTTGGCGAGCCGGGCATCGATGCTGGGTGCGGCAAGACCGGTCGAGGATACGAACACCAGGTGGTCGACGCTGTCCGGAGGAAGCCTCGCCTCGGCGAGCGCCTTGCGCGCGACGTCCGCGCCCAGGCTCAGCGCATGCTCCATGTAGAGCGCGTTCTTTTCGGCGAAATCGTGATCCTTCCCGAGCCATTCGAGGGGCACACAGAGGTGCCGCTTCTCGATCTCGGCATGCTCGAAAACCAGGGCCAGGCGTGGGTCCGTGGCGATGACGTCCGAGAAGAGATGGCGTGCGAAACGCTCCGCATCCTTCTGCCACAGGATGTTCGGGGGTGCCGCCGTGGCGACGGAGAGCAGCCGAGGATGCGCCGTCACGGCACCACCACGAGCGTTCCGACCATGCCCTTCTTGCCATGCTCGCCGACGTGGCAGAAGAACCGATATTCACCCGGCTCCGGCGCGGTGAAGCGCGCGTGCGCCGATCCGAGCCCCCACTTGTCGACATCCACGGTCAGCCCTTCCTCGTGGATCGTGAAGTTGTGGGGCACGAAGATCGACCGGTTCTTGAACTCCAGGTCTACGGGCTTGCCGGCGTGAACCACGATGCGATTGGGCTCGAAATAGAAGCTGTGCATGTTCACTTCCACGTGCTGCACGCCATTCGCGTCGGTATTGGCCTCCACGCTGACGACCGGACGATTGAGGCCGGATGCGCAGCCGCCGAGCAGGATGAGGGCGGCCAGGGTTGCCGCTGGAGCTCGAGCCATGGTTGACCTCGCAGGTTCGGGAAATGACAGGAAACAACAGGGAGATGAGCCAGATCGATGCCAGCCCATTCCCTCCATACCCCACCAGCAAATCCGTGCGCCGGAAGAGACTGAGCCGGCCCGCTCGAGCCAGGCCCTGGCCGCGGGTGGACCCGGGAGCGGTGGAACCTTCAAGATGCGGAACATTCTTCACCGAGGCGAGGGCTCTTGACCCCTCTCGCCGCGCGTTTCTAAGCTTGTTCGCCGCTCGTCCACGTACTCATCACCGAGGCCTCCCTCTGTCCAGCGTTCACGCTCCGGCCGCCGCGACACGCCGCATTCCTCGATGGGGATGGGCTCTGGGCGCCGTGCTGGTGCTGGCCTTCTTCTACCTCGCTCGCGCTCGGTTCCTCCACGGTGATGCGGCGGTCTACGCCCATCAGATCGAGACCCGGGCTTTTGGCGAGCGCACGCTCCATCTCCTCTACTACCTCGTGGGCTGGCTGGTGGTGCAGGCGACCAAGCCATTGGGCATTTCAACGGACACATCGCTGATCGTCTTCTCCGGTCTGCTGATGACCGCCGCGCTGTGGCTCTCGTGGCATCTCTACCGATCGATCGGCGAGGACCAGCGCACGTCGGTCTGGGCGCTCTTCGTTCTGCTGTTCGCGGGTGTGGTGCTTCAGCAGGGCACCGAAGCCGAAGTCTACGCGCTGCAGCTCGTGCTGAGCGTGGCCTCCTACCTGGCCTACGTGAGAGGGCGGCCGGTCGTGGCCGGCATCTCCCTGGGCCTCGCCACGCTGACCACGCCGCTCGCGGTGCTGATCGTGGGTTTCTTCGCCGCCGAAGCGATTCGAACCCGCCAGTGGAAGCCGTTCCTGGTCATGGGAGTGGTCGGCGCTCTCACCTTCCTGCCCGTGCTCGCGCTGGTCTGGCGGGACTACTTCTATGGGACGCGAGGACTGTTGGTCGACAGCAACGTGGCACAGACCAGCGCGAAGGGCATCGACAACGCCGTGGCGATCGTGAAGAACTTCCATTTCATGCTCCCGTTCCTGGCCGTGGGCCTGGTGATCGCCTGGCGTCGCCGTCCCATGTGGATCGGCGCGCTGGCCGGCCTGCTCGTCTCTCACATCATCGCCATCCTCACCGTCACCGAGGACGGCGTCTTCCTGCTGCCGATCTATCCGATCATTGCCGTGATCATCGCGTTCGGTGTGGTCGCGGGGCTCGAGCGCAGCGGCACGCGTGCGATGACCAGACTGACGCTCGCACTCTATGCGCTCACGTCGCTGCTGGTCTGGCTGCAGCCCTACGACCAGAAGATGCGCCAGGGCATGCTCGAGGGACTGCGAAAGGTTCCGCCAGGATCCATCATCGTCACGAGCTGGAGCTACGCGATGACGCTCGACTACTACGCCGGCCCGCCGCGCGACACGCTGCTGGCCTCCCGGCAGCTCCTGTGGCCGGAGGAGCACTCGCGAGTCGCGGCGGCGCTGCGTGGGACGAGGCCGGTGTTCATGATGGAGTCGCATGCGGGGACGCGCTCGGTTCACTGGCTTTATCCACCGGCCATGCAGCGCCGGCACTACGCGCAATTCTCGCTGATGCCACGCCTCGAGCGGACATTCGGCGTGAAGGCTACGCCGTACTTCGCCACGCG
The DNA here is from genome assembly GCA_035712145.1 of Candidatus Eisenbacteria bacterium. Classification (NCBI taxonomy): domain Bacteria; phylum Candidatus Eiseniibacteriota; species Candidatus Eiseniibacteriota bacterium. Next base: position 14,327 of record DASTBI010000067.1, read on the forward strand.
CGGCGGCCCCATCTTCTATCGTCTGTCGCTCCCTTAGCGACGGGACGAAGACGCGTGCTATTCTGCCGCCGCTCCACGTCAACATCTCCAGGGAGGACGCATTGGCGCACGACGGACTCCGGCAACGTTTCGTTCGTTACTGGCTGCCGGTGCTCGCTTACGTCAGCCTGATCTTCGTGCTCAGCGCCCAGCCGGGCCTGGCGCCGCCGGTCCAGTTCGAGTACTCGGACAAGGTGGCGCACCTCCTCGAATACGGCGGACTGGGTGTTCTCCTGGCGCGCGCGCTGATCACGCTCCCGCGGCTCAACACCATGCTGCTCGCCGGCCTCGTGGCGGTGGCGATCGGCACCGGGATCGCGGCGGCCGACGAGGCCTTCCAGTCGACGGTGCCGAACCGCGACTCGAACGTCTATGACCTGATCGCCGATTCCATCGGCCTCTCGCTCGGGCAGCTCGTCTACGTGTGGTTCAGGCGGCCATGACCTCTTCCAAGCACCAGGCGCCGCGCGGCACCCGGGACCTCCTGCCTTCCGAGACCCCGCGCTGGCAGTGGGCGGAAGCCAAGGCCCGCGAGGTCCTCGACCGCTATACGTACCGCGAGATTCGAACGCCGATGTTCGAGGATTTCGAGCTGTTCGCGCGCACGTCCGGCGAAGCGAGCGAGGTCGTCCAGAAGGAGATGTATCGCTTCAACGACCTCAAAGGCCGCGACCTGGCGCTGCGGCCCGAAGCGACGGCGGGGGTATGTCGGGCCTACCTCGAGCACAATCTTGCCGCGCAGGGCCGCGTCCACCGTCTGTGGTACGGGGGGCCGATGTTCCGCTACGGGCGCCCGCAGAAGGGGCGCTACCGTCAGTTCTGGCAGATCGGCGCGGAGCTGATCGGAACGCCGGCGCCGGGCGCGGACGTGGAGATCATCGCGCTGTTCGTCGACATCTTCGAGGCCTGGGGCTTCGAGAACCTGAGCGTCGCGGTGAACAGCGTGGGCACGCCCGCGACACGCCGAGCGTATGGCGACAAGCTGCGCGAGTGGCTGGCTCCGGTGAAGGACCGGCTTTCGCAGGACTCACAGAATCGCCTCGAGGCCAACCCGCTGCGGGTGCTCGACAGCAAGGACGAGGGAGACCTCGAGATCCTGTCGGGCAAAGGTCCTGCGGGACCGATGCCGCGGATGGTGGACGTGCTGGATCCCGAGTCCCGGCAGCACTGGGACGACGTGCTGGCCGGGCTGGAACAGCTCGGCATCGAGCACGCGATCGATCACGGCCTGGTTCGTGGGCTGGATTACTACACTCGCACGGCGTTCGAGGTGCACGACCGCTCGCTCGGCGCGCAGAGCGCCCTCGGAGGCGGGGGGCGCTACGACGGTCTGATCGAGGCGCTGGGCGGGCCGCCGACACCCGGGGTGGGGTTCTCGATCGGTCTCGATCGGACGCTGCTGGCGCTCGAGGATCGCTCGGCGGCGCTGCCGCCCCCGATCTTCCTCTACGTTGCCGCGACCGACGGCACGCGGCCGTTCGTGCCCGGGTTCGTCCGCGCGCTGCGCACGGTCTACGCGGTGGATCACGATCTGGAAAGCCGCAACCTCAACGCGCAGATGAAGGCCGCCGACAAGGCGGGCGCGCGCCTCGTCCTGATCCTGGGGGACGACGAGTGGAAGAAAGGCGAGATCGTCGTCAAGGACATGAGCGACGGATCCCAGGAGACGGTGGATGCCGACGACCTGGTCGATACCATCGATCGGAAGCTCGAGCAGACGGACGGCGCCGAGACCTTCGAGGACGACGAGTAGACCGCCAGCCTCGGACGTTGCGAGCGTCAGATCGTCGATGTCGTGTACCGCCCCGGCCGAGCCTCGGAAAGAAAGGCTCCTAGAGACCGCGCCGCCCTTGGGGCGTGCTATCCTCCGGCACCTTTTCGCGCACCTCACCGGCGAAGCACCGTAGGAGAGCACGAGCGGATGAACCCAACGGACGGATCAGGAGCCTCGGGCGTCACGGCGCCGCGTGGCCTCCTGCTCGAAGGACTCGGAGACTGGCGGCGCTCCCACACCTGCGGCGAGCTGACGCGCAGCGACATCTCACGCCCCGCCATCATGATGGGATGGGTCCACCGGGTGCGCGATCACGGCGGTGTGATCTTCGTCGACCTCCGGGACCGTTACGGCATCACTCAGGTGGTGTTCAGGCCCGAGTCCGGCGGCGCGGCCCTGGTCGAGCGCGCCGCCGAGCTGGGACACGAATGGGTGATCGCGGTGCGCGGGTCGGTCGTCATGCGCCCGGCCGAGTCGCTCAACCCCGCGCTGCCGACCGGCGAGGTCGAGCTCGAGGCCCGCGAGCTCAAGGTGCTGGCCGCGGCGGCTCCCCTTCCCTTCCAGGTCAACGAAGAGATGCACGTCGCCAACGAGGATCTGCGGCTGCGATACCGCTACCTCGACCTGCGCCGGCCCGAGCTGGCTCGCAACCTGGCGGTGCGGCACACGGCGACCATGGCGGCGCGCCGTTACCTGTCGAGCCAGAGCTTCCTGGACATCGAGACCCCGCTCCTGGTGAAACCGACCCCGGAAGGCGCGCGCGACTACGTCGTCCCGTCACGGGTGCATCCCGGCAAGTTCTACGCGTTGCCGCAGTCGCCGCAGCTCTACAAGCAGGTGCTCATGGTGTCCGGATGCGACCGGTACTTCCAGATCGCGCGCTGCCTGCGCGACGAGGATCTGCGCGCCGACCGGCAGCCCGAGCACACGCAGATCGACCTCGAGATGAGCTTCGTGTCCGAGGAGGACGTGTTCGACGCGGTCGAGGGGCTCATGGTCGCGGTCTGGAAGGAATGCCTGGGCGTGGAGCTCAAGCGGCCGTTCCCCCGGCTCACCTTCCGCGAGGCCATGCTGCGCTTCGGCACCGACAAGCCCGACGTGCGCTATGGCCTGGAGTTCGTGGACACCACCCAGATCCACGCGCGCTCGCCGCGCAACGTCATTGCCGAATGGGCGAAGAAGGAGGGGGGCGTCGGCGTCGCGCTCACCGTTCCCGGCGGCGCCGAAGTCTCGGGCACCCAGCTCCGCAAGTACGAGGACGTGGTGAAGGCCGCGGGTGGAGGCGGGCTCAGCTTCTTCAAGGTCCAGCCGCAGGACCGCGAGAAACAGCAGGTCATCTTCCCGGGTGAGCTGCTCGACGAGTTCTTCGCCAAGGTGAAGGCTCAGCCGGGAGACGCCGTCGTTTTCACCAGCGGCCCATGGGAGCTGACCCTCAAGGCGCTGGGCGCTCTGCGCACGCAGCTTGGCGAGTCTCGACTCAAGGGGAAGGAGAACGAGTGGGCCTTCCTGTGGGTGAAGGACTTTCCGCTCTTCGAATGGGACCCTGACCGCAAGGGGTGGTCGCCGCGTCACCACATGTTCTCGATGCCGCGACCTCAGGATCTCGAGCACCTCGAGACCGCGCCCGACAAGGTGCTGGCGATCCTCTACGATGTGGTGTGCAATGGCACCGAGCTCGGGTCGGGCTCGATCCGGATTCATCGCACCGACATCCAGGAGCGGGTGATGAAGGTGATCGGGCTGTCGCGCGATGAGGCCTATCAGAAGTTCGGATTCCTGCTCGAGGCCTACCAGTTCGCCTCGCCGCCGCACGGCGGAATCGGCATCGGGCTCGACCGGATCATCATGCTGCTCACCCGGAGCCAGAGCCTGCGTGAAGTCATCGCTTTCCCGAAGACCGCCAGCGCCGTGAGCCTGATGGACGGATGCCCCAGCGAAGTGGAGCCGCAGACCTTGAAGGAGCTGTCCATTCGCGTGGAGTCCTAGGTGTCGCGATGAAATCCTTCCCCCGATGGGCGGCATGGCTGCTTCTGTTCATGCCCTTCGCCATGGCGGCGGCGCAGCCGGTCGCGCCGCCTGCTTCGGACTCCACGGGGGCGCCCGCTTCGCCGCCCCCGGCTCGACCCGCAACGCAAGCCACCGCATCGCGCGCCGCCACCATCCCGGCCATCGATCGCACCCGGCTGGCCGAGGCCTTCCGGCTCGCCGACAAGATCGGCGATCGATTGTGGGCGGAGTGGAGCCGCGCGCCCTTCGCCGTCCTGCTGGTCACCGGTGATCTCGAGTTCCTGGTCCGCCATCCGCGGCCGCCCTCGAGCTTCCGGTCGATCGGGCGGGACTCGTTGCTGCAATCGGAGGTGTGGACCCGGCCGAGACAATACGACCCGCACTTCCTGGCGACGTTCTTCGTCGAAGGCGTGCCGACCATCGTGATCGGCCAGGCCGAGAGCACGCAGGTGAAAACCTCGACCTCGTGGGTGACGACCCTGCTTCACGAGCACTTCCACCAGCTCCAGTACTCGCGGCCCGACTACCAGGCGAAGGTCAAAGCCCTCGATCTGGCGCGCGGGGACACGACCGGCTTGTGGATGCTGGAGTACCCCTTCCCCTACCGGGACCCCGAGACGGTTCGCCGATTCACGCACATGCGCTCCCAGCTCGATTCGGCGCTCCAGGCACCGCCCGGCCGGTTCCGGAGCGTCTGGTCGGCGTACCTCGACGTGCGGAAGCAGACGCACGCCACGCTGGGCGCCGACGATGCCAAGTACCTCGCTTTCCAGCTGTGGCAGGAGGGGATCGCGCGCTATACGGAAGTCCGTATCGCTTCGATGGCGGCGGCCGGCTACAAGCCGAGCGCGGCATTCCGGGCGCTTCCCGACTATCACTCCTTCGCCGACGAAGCGGCGCGCGCGATGAGCCGCCTCGAGCGCGAGCTGGCGATGCCGCTCGACAACGTCGGGCGAACCGCCTTCTACAGCATCGGGGCCGCGGAAGGACTCCTGCTGGATCGCACCCATCCGGGCTGGCGATCCCGCTACTTCGAGCACACGTTCGAGGTCAGTCCAGCCTTGACTGGGAAGTGATCCAGGCGCCCATCGGGCGAACACCCCATGTTGCCTCGGGCTGCGGGCCGTGATCCTCGGATCGAGGAGGCACCATGATGAAATCTGGGTTTCGCCTGCGACCGATCGCGTGGTGGATCGCGGCACTGGCGTCGACGGCTGGCTGTGCGCCGAGCCCCGAGCAGAGCACGGTCGAGAGCACGGAAGCCTCGGCACTCGGCACGATGGCCGGCCCGGCGGCGATCAGCGACACGTTGCCGCGCCGGGACACGATGCCGATTCCCTCGCCGAACGACACGGTCCCAAGACCGCCTCGCTAGCCCGAAGGCTTGCGATCACGAGGCTCGATGCGCGTCGTTGGGCGCGGTCCTGGCCCATGCCGTCTCCCCGTTGCAGCGTGTTCCGGGAGGCGGAAGCATGGACGGCAGGGGCATGCGCAGCAACCGTGACAGCGTTTCCGCGTAAGGCCGATAGAGCACGCGCAGCTCGTCGAGCTTGCGATCCGCGTCGGCGTCGTCGCTGAGGCGGACCGAGGCCTCGGCCAGCCATCGGCGCAGCTCGCGGCGCTCCGCGGGGTCCATCGGCGGGATCTCTTCCGGTCTCAGCGACAGCGTCTGGCAGATATCCACCAGCGCGTGGCGTCCGATCGCGAACGTCAGCCGAGCCTGGAACGAGTCCAGCCGGTCCACGCCGGCGATCACGAGCGAGCAGGTGTCGAGGATCGCGGAGAGGGAAGCGAGCCACGACTGGTTGTCGTGCTGGGATCGGAAGTAGCAGAGAATGGGATAGGACATGTGACTCTCGAGGATCTCCGAGGACGCGGTTTCCCAATCCTTGAGGAGCGGCAGCAGGACGCTCGGATCGCCGCCCTCGAAGCTGCGCCGCAGGATCACTGCGGCGGAGGGGGGCGAGCCGGCCCAGTGGTCGAGCACGGCGATCCGTGCTTCGCGTTTCGAGAAGGCCTGGTAGACCACCGGCACGTAGGCGATCACGACCGCGAGGAAGCCGAATCCGGTGCCGGCCTCGATCACCGTGATCATGCGCGCGGCGCTGGAGACCGGGTGAAGGTCGCCGAGTCCGAGCGTGAAGAACGTCGTGCCGCTCATGTACAGGTCGCGGGCGAATCCGGTCAGATCTCCGGCGCCCGCCAGCTTCGAGCCGACGCCCCAGTGGACCATGGCGAAGCCCAGGACGAGATTGGTGGCCCACACGATCAGCAGGAGCACGAGCGAGAGGAGCGCGTAGTAGGCGAGAAACCCTTCACGTCTCGAGCGCCCCACGAAAAGCTCGCTCACTCTCGACCACGGTAGCCACAGCCAGCGCAGGACGAATTGGGAGAAACGCAGCCTTCCGGGAGCGCGGCGGGGCAGCAGGATGGTCTCGAACGTATCCCAGAGGACCCAAACGATGAGCACCGTTCCAAGCAGTAGGACGAGCCCGCGCATCGCGCCATCTTGACAGGGCGAGCGCCGCGGGGCTAGACGTTGATGCCACTCCACGCGCCGAGACGTGAGCCGCATCCTTGCGAATCTTCCGGCGTCTTCGTCTCGCACATCGGTGTGGGTTTGGATCGGACCGTGTCCTGCCCTGCGTACGGTGGTAGGCCGCTTCGGCCAGATCCTTCTATGGAAAGGAGAAGCTTCATGAAGCGATGGATCGGCTTCCTGGCTCTCGCGTTCATGCTTGCCGCTTC
>DASTBI010000068.1 GCA_035712145.1 Candidatus Eisenbacteria bacterium
AAGGACGCGAGCGTGGACGTGCGCGAGATGGCCACCTGGGCTCTCGCGGACAGCCGGCATCCGGCATCGGTCGCTGCGATCGAAGCCGCGCTCCGCGACAAGAGTCCGCGCATTCGGCGAACCGCGGCCTGGGCGGCCGGCGAGATTGGCTCACGCTCGTTCGTGAACGGGCTCTCGGCGCTGCTCGCCGACGCCAATCCGGAAGTCCGCGAGGTGGCGGCCTGGTCGCTCGGCAACTGCTCGCCCCGGCCGGCGCCCGCGGCGCTGATCAAGGCGCTCGGCGACACGGATCGCGACGTGCGGCTCTGCACCGCGTGGGCGCTCTACGAGATCAGCGACCCGGGCACGGCGGACGAGATCGAGGCGGCATTCCGTCGCGAGAAGGACCGCGAAGTGCAGCATGGCCTGATCCGCGCGCTCGGCGCCATGGGCGAGGGGTCGGTCCACATCCTCACGAAGCTGGTCGACTCGTCGGACCCGGAGATCCGCGCGGTCGCGGTGGCGGCGCTCGCCGGGGGCAACGTCAGCGGACCCTGGCCGTGGCCACGTCCTGAGCCGCGTCCCTATCCCTGAACCCATTGCGTGAAGGCAGGAGCCTTCCCGCTGCCCACCGATGCTGAAAAGTCAGCACACCCGTCCCAACCCTCTTCGCCTGGAGCGGCCATGAAAGTCGCGATGTCTCTCTTTGTGCTGGTGCTCGTGGGCATGATCCACGAAGTCGGGTGCGCGCCACCCTCCGCGCGCGCCGCGGTGTCGGAGGACATTCGCGAGCTGATCGAATCCGCGCGCGGGGCGCCGGCGCCGCTCTGCGCGTTCGCGGCACGCTCGGTCCACAACCATTGGGGCGGGGCCGAGGCGCCGGCCTCGCTGCTGGGACCGTCGCTGGGCGGGCGCCGACGCGAGCGCCTTCGTCTCACCGAGGAGGACGTCCGCTATCTGCTCACGAGCCTCGACACGCCGGACCCCTGCGTGCGCGAGCTGGCGGTGCGGCTGGTCGCGCGCGTCGACCGCGAAGAAGTCGTCACCGGTTTGCTGCAGCGTCTGACCTCGGCGGATTCCTTGCTTCGCATGACGGCCGCCTTCGGACTCGGGATCGGGGAGCCGCGGCGCGCCATCGATCCGTTGATCCAGGCGACCAAGGACCAGGCTGCGGGGGTGCGGGCGAACGCCGTGTGGGCGCTCGGAAGGATCGAGGACCCGCGCGCGGTGCCGCCTGCGACCTCTCTGCTCACCGACCGCTCTTCGGTGGTGCGCGAAGCGGCGGCGGCAACGTTGGGCCACCTGGAAGCAAGGAGTTCGGCTTCGAGCCTCTCGCGCCTGCTGCGAGACGATCGCGTCGCCGGCGTGCGCCGCACCGCCGCATGGGCGCTCACGCAGATCGACGGCGAAGACGCCGTCCCCGAGATGAGCGCCGCGCTGCAGAAGGATCCGGATTCCAGCGTGCGCGAGATGTGCGCGTGGGCGCTCGGAAATCTCGATCGCGGCGAGACCGCGACCGCCGCGTTGATGGCCGCGGCGAAGCGCGACCAGGACGAGGACGTGCGCGAGACGGCGGTATGGTCGATCGGGGAGCACGGGGACGTGTCGATGAGCAAGGGATTGGGTGAAGTGCTCGAGACCGACCGCAGCCGCGACGTGAAGAGCACGGCCGCATGGGCCCTGGGTCAGATGGATCTCGAGTCGGCGCCCAAGGGGCTGATCGCGGCGCTCGACGATCGCGAAGCCAAGGTCCGGCTGACCGCGGCATGGGCGCTGGGTGAGATCGAGGACCGAGCGGCGTTGCCGGCGCTCCGCGCCGCGCTGACGCGCGAGACCAGCAAGCAGGTGCGCAAGGCCCTGATGCGCGCGCTGATTCGCTCCGGCGAACCCGCGGAGCGTCTGAGCCGCTTGCTCGAATCCGACGACCCCGAAGTGCGGAAGACCGCCATCCGTGCCATCTCTGGAAGCAGCGGGCTCGATCCTTGGCCATGGCCTCAGCCGCGGCCTCGTCCATTCCCGTGAGGCGCACCGGCTGGGCCGACATGACCTGGACCTGTCATGCCGTGTAATCGGTGCTGTGCCCGCTGGCAAAACCGCCTCCCATGAGCGACTAGCCACCCGGCCCTCACCTCGCGGGCGAAGCCGCACGGCCTTCGCTCACCGCATTCATCGCCGTTCAGCCTCGCCGTGCGCCGCGCCGCCTTACTGGCGGATGTCTTGCATGACAGCTCGGGATGCAAGGAGCGTCCCGGTGAGCATGTCGCACAGTCGATGGTGGGGAGGAGTCGGCCTGGCACTCCTGCTCGCGCACGCTCCCGCCCCCGCTCAGGCGGATCGAATTCGCGTTCGAGTCGAAGGCGTGAGCGGGGACCTCCGCCGCAATGTTCTCGCCCGGCTCACCATCCAGCGCACGGACGGAGCGGTGAGCGAGGGAACGATTCGGCACCTCGTGGAGCGCGCGCCCAAGGAAATCGACGAGGCGCTCCAGCCCTTCGGCTTCTATCGCTCCAACGTGCGCTCGAATCTCACGCGGGACGGCGATCAATGGACCGCCCGACTGGAGATCGATCCCGGACCCGTGGTGAAGGTGGACACGGTCGATGTTCGCGTGCTGGGTCCGGGCGAGCGCGATGCGGCGTTTCGCCGCATCGTGAATCGCTTTCCGCTGCGCGTCGGCGATCCGCTCCATCACAACGACTATCTGCGCGGCAAGGAGGCGCTGGTGCGCCGGGGCACCAGAGCCGGATATCTCGATGCGCGCTTCGACGTCGCCGAAGTGCGCGTCGATCTCGATCGATACGCCGCGGCGGTCCACCTGCACTATGAGACTGGGCCGCGGTTCCGGTTCGGCGATGTGAACATCGAGCAGGACATTCTGGATCCGGAGCTGGCGCACGACTTCATCCACATCCGTCGCGGCGACCCCTTCGACTACGGGCGCCTGCTCCAGACCCAGGAAGACTTGCTGGCCAGCCCTTACTGGAAGGGCGCCGAGATCACGCCGCGCCGAGATCTGGCGGAGAGCCTGGACGTTCCGATCGACGTGAAGCTGACCCCCCATGAGCCGCGCCGCCTCGTTTGGGCCCTGGGCTACGGAACGGATGACGGCGTTGCGGCAACCATGGGATTCGAGATGCGCCGGCTCAATCGCTCGGGCCACCGGCTCGGGTTCGATGGGCAGTACGGGCAGATCGGGCGGAGCGCCACGGTGCACTACCACATCCCGTGGGCCAACCCCGTGACCGACGAGATCGCGTTCGCCGTGGGCGGCGCCGACGAACGCCCGGTCACGAGCGTGACCCAGCGCGTCTTTGCGGCCACGACGCTTCGGCGGCAGCTCGGGGACTGGACGCGCACGCTCGGTCTGGCCTATGAGATCCATCGCTTCCCATTCGGCGCCGGTGACCGGACCTCGCGCTTCCTTGCCCCATCGGTCGTATGGACGTTCCTGCGGACCGACCCCCGCGTCGTCCCGGCCTGGGGTTCTCGTCTCGACCTCGACGTCCGCGGCGCGTCGAAACAGGTGCTCTCGAACGCCTCGTTCCTGCGCGCCGATGCTCGCGCCAAGTGGATCTCCACTCCGGTCCATCGCACCCGCTTGTTGCTGAGGGGCGAAGTCGGCACCACGTGGGCGCCCGATTTCGCGCCGCTGTCCCCCAGCCTCCGCTTCTTCGCCGGCGGAGGACAAAGCGTTCGCGGCTTCGCCTACCGCAGCCTCGGCCCGCGCGACAGCACCGGCGCCGTGATCGGTGGACCGCACCTCATCGTCGGGAGCGTGGAGGTCGACCGTCGCGTGCTGCGCAACTGGCTGGTGGCCGCCTTCTATGACATCGGGAGTGCGCTGTTCCGCCGCGGCGACCCGGCCGAGGACGCCGCGGGCGTGGGCCTGCGGTGGATCTCGCCGCTCGGGCCCATCCGCCTCGATGTCGCGATGCCGCTCCACGAGCCGGGTCGCAAGGTCCACCTCCACGTGGGAATGGGGCCGGACCTATGACCCGCCGTCATGTCGCGATCACCGCCGCGCTCGTCGCCACGCTCGCGCTCGCGATCGCCGGGGGCTTCTGGTGGGTCCTTGGCACCCAATCCGGCGCCCGGTGGGCATTCGAGAAGATCGGCGCCACGCTTCCCGGCCGCCTCGTGGTCGAGGACCTGCGCGGATCGATTCGCGGACCGATCCACGTGCGCCACCTTCACTACGAGTCCGAGACCTACGATCTCACCGCGGCGGATCTGCGGCTCGACTGGCAGCTCCGCCGGCTGGCTCGAGGCCGCCTCGACATCCACGTGCTGCGCGCGGACAGCGTGACCGTCCGCTTCAAGCCTGCCGCGGAAGCGCGGCGCGAGGAACAGGTCCGGCCGTGGCCGGACTTCGATCTGCCGCTCGACGTCCTGGTGCGCGACGGAATCGTCACGCATCTCGCGTTCTACCGGCCGGGCGTTCCCGAGCCGTTCCCGGTCGACAGCCTGCGGATCGTGGCCACGCTCAGCGACTCCCTCGAGATCGAGCGACTCGCTCTGCGGTCGCCCACGCTGAACGTCGACGCGCGGGGGAGCATGGGTATGGACGGCGCCTATCCCATGACGCTCGATGCGCGCTGGACCTATCGTTCCCTCGAGGGACTCTGGAGTGGCGCAGGCACTCTGACGGGCACGCTCGACACGCTCCATGTTCAGCAGCAGCTCGCCTCGCCGTTCACCGCGCGCGGAGGCGGCCGCCTCATCACGCCGTTCCGCGATCTTCGGCTGGACGGGGTCGTGGAGTTCTCCGGACTGCGCTTGCGCGATCTGGATCCCACGCTGCCGGCCGGCATGTGGACCGGCACGGCGCGCGTGGCGGGCGCCGTGGATTCGTTCGCGAGCAGCGGCCGAGTCGCTTCGCGCGAAGCACCCTGGGGACCGGCCGACGCCACCTTCCGCATCCGCCGCGAGCCGGCACGCTGGATCATCGATCAGCTGGAGATGGCCGTCCCCGGGCGCCGGACCCGCCTCTGGGCCACCGGCGTCGCGGACACGGGGCGCCGGGGTCGCTTGAGCTTCGACGTTCGCTGGAAAGACCTCGCATGGCCGACCACGGGGGAGCCGTTGTGGGCGAGCCACGAGGGACGCGCACGACTCCGCGGCACGCTGGCGCGCTACGAGATCGCGGGCGATGCCGCGGTCCACATCCCGCCGCGGATGGAAGGCCGCTGGCACATCGAGGGTATTGGGGACGCGCGCGCCATCGATCTGGCGCAATTCGAGGGAGATCTTGCGCGGGGCCGGATCGAGGGGCGCGGGAGGCTCGCCTGGTCGCCGGCGGTGATCTGGAGCCTCCACACCTCGGGCACGGTCGCCACCGGCGCCATCGACCCGCGCTATCCAGGAGAGCTCGGCTTCGACGCCACCAGCGAGGGGCGCATGACGCCGGGCGGGCCGGTGGGAACCCTGGTTGTCGCCCGCATGGCGGGAACGGTGCGAGGGTCTCCGGTCTCCGCGAGCGGTGACGTGCGCATGGCCGGCGATCGCTACCAGCTCACCCAAGGCCAGGCGACGTGGGGTGGCGCTCGATTCGGGGCGCAAGGATGGATGGGCTCCGCCTGGGATCTGGGATGGTCGTTCGATGTTCCGAACCTGGCCACGCTGGTGCCGGAAGCGCTCGGATCATTGAAGGGCGAGGGGCGAGTCACCGGCCCGAGAGGAGCCATGCGGGTCCGCGCAGACGTCCAGGGAGACTCGCTGGCCTGGCGAGACGTGAGGATGCGCGCGCTCGCGCTGAAGGCCGACGTCGATCCCGCCGGCAACACCCAGCTCGACCTTCACGCGCTGCGCCTGCGTAACCAGCGGTTCGCCCTCGACAGCGTGGCGGTGTCGGCGCGGGGGCCACGAACCCGTCAGCAATGGACCGCGAGCGCGCACGGGGAGCGCGACCGGATCGACGCGGCCCTGACCCTCTCCGGTTCTCCGAGCGCGGGGTGGCGTGGAACTCTGGATCGCCTCGCTCTCGTCTCCGCCACGGCGGGATCGTGGACCCTGGCGAGCCCGGCCGACGTCCTGAGCACGACGAAGCGCGTGCGCGTGCGAGATCTGTGCTGGGTGTCGGGCGAAGCGCGTCTGTGCGCGGACCTCGAGGGGGGACCTTCCCAGCCCATGGATCTCGATGCTCGCCTCACACGCATTCCTTTGGCGCTCCTCGGCCCGCTGCTGCCTCCCAAGATCGCCCTGGTCGGCCCGCTCGACGGAGAGGTCGACCTGAGCACGAGCGCGAGCGGTGCGTTGACCGCCAATATGAGCCTGACGCCGGGACCGGGCGAGATTCGTTACGTCGCGCAAGGCGCCGACACCGCGCAGGTGCGGTTCGATCGCGGCTCGTTACGGGTCCAGTCGAGCAGCCGCGGTCTCACCGGGGACCTGGCGATGGACTTCCGGCAGACGGGAACCTTGCGCACTCGCGTCGAGCTGCCGGGGCTGGACGTGCGCCAGCCGCTCGGGACTCAAGAGCTTGGAGGGCGCATCGACGCCGATTTCCGCGACCTCCGCATCGCGCAGGCGTTCCTCGAGGGCGTGCAAGCCACGCAAGGAACCTTGCAGGCGCACATGGACCTGGAAGGCACTCTCGCCGAGCCACTGGGCGTCGGCACGCTGCGCGTGGCGCAGGGGCGCGCGCTGGTGCCCGCAGCGGGGCTCGACCTCCGGGACATCGATTTCAGCGCTTCGCGCAGCGCCGGAGGAGGGATCGCGTTCGAAGGCAGCGTCCGATCGGGTCCGGGAACCGTGCGCACCGTGGGCCATGCGAGCCTCGCCGGAAACCGTCGCACGCTCCACGCGACGATCGAGGGCCAGAACGTCCAGGCCATGGATACCGACGTAGCCGACGTGCGGGTCTCGCCCAAGCTGACGGTCGACGTGAGCGGGCGTCGTGTCGACGTCACCGGACAGATGGATGTGCCGCGCGCGCGGATCGAATCGGTGACGTCGAAGCGGCAGGTGGTCCGCGTCGCCGACGACGTCGTGGTCTTGCAGGATGGGCGGCCGGAGAACGAGCCGGGCTACGACGTGAGCGCGCGAGTGCGGGTGACTCTGGGCCGCGACGTCCAGTTGCAGGCTCAGGGGATCGACGTCAAGCCAACCGGCAGCATCGTGATCGTGGAGTCGCCAGGCCAGCCGACGCGAGCGACCGGTGAGCTGCGCGCCGAAGGGGGTACGTACCGCGCCTACGGACAGGACCTGACGATCGAGCACGGCCGGCTGATCTTCGGCGGCGGGCCCATCGACAATCCCGCGCTCGACGTGCGCGCCATGCGCAGGGCGGCCGACGGCGTGGTGGCCGGCGTTCAGATGCGCGGGACGCTCCGGCGCCCGACCACGTCGGTGGTTTCCGATCCGGGGGTGGGTGAGACCGATGCGGTTTCCTACCTCATGTTTGGCCGCCCTCTCGACGATGTGAGCACCGGGGAGGGGGCGATGGCGACGCGGCTCGCCGCCGCACTCGAGGCGCCCGAGCTGTTGGGTCAGCTCAGCTCCGGGCTGGGACTCGACGAGGCGCAGCTCCGAACGGGAGGAACGGCGAACGACGCGGCGCTGGTCTTCGGCAAGGCCCTGTCGCCGAAGGTCTACGTGCAGTACGGGCTGGGCCTGCTCGACGCGGCAGCCACGCTGCGTCTGCAGTACGCCTTGAGCCGGATGTGGAGTCTGGCCGCCGAAGTGGCGCGCGAGAACCGCGCCGACGTCCAGTACAACGTGGAGTGGTAACCGCAGCGTCGATCCATGGAGGATAGCGATGCTCCTGGATTCCAAGGTCGCGATCGTCACCGGCGCGGGAAGCGGCATCGGCCACGCCATCGCCGTCCTGTTCGCCGCGCAGGGGGCCCGCGTGATCGTCTCCGACGTCAACGAACAAGGTGGAGCGGCGACCGTCGAGCAGATCACCAAGGCCGGCGGACAGGGTCGGTTCTTCAAGGCCGACACGTCGAGCCCGCAGCAGAACGAAGCGCTGGTCCAGGAGGCCGTGCGCTGCTACGGCGGCCTCCACGTCGCGGTCAACAACGCGGGGATCGGCGGTCCGATCTCGCCGACCGGCGAGTATCCTCTGGAAGGCTGGGACAAGGTCATCGCCATCAACCTCTCCGGCGTCTTCTACGGGATGCGCTACCAGCTCGGCGCCATCCAGGCGGCGGGCGGCGGCGCCATCGTCAACATGTCCTCGATCCTCGGACAGGTCGGCTTGCGTGGATCGCCGGCGTACGTCGCCGCCAAGCACGGCTTGGTGGGATTGACGCGAACCGCGGCGATCGAGTACGCGCCTCACAAGATCCGGGTCAACGTCGTCGGCCCGGCGTTCATCCGCACGCCGCTGGTCGAGAAGAGCCTGACCCCCGATGTGCTCAAGATGCTCGAGGGCCAGCATCCGATCGGTCGGCTCGGAACCTCCGAGGAGGTCGCCGAGCTGGTGCTGTGGCTGAGCTCGGACAAGGCCTCGTTCGTGACCGGCAGCTACTACGCGGTCGACGGGGGCTACCTCGCCCAATAGAAGAAAGCCGCTCGGGGAACGGGCGCACAGGCACGTTCTTCAAAGGCCGAGCGCCCCGGCTCACGTTCACCTTCTGGCCCCAAGCTCCGGGTTTTCCATGACTGCCTGCCATCGCGCGAGTTGCGCCGGGACTTCTCCCCGCCGTCCACGAATCACCTGAACATCCCCGGGACATCGCCGTGGAATGCCGAATGCTTTCTGCGCGGGTGGACAGCGCGGCACGCCGCCCACGGACGTGCCCGCACGGCGAGGAGGGCACCCATGAATCCGTCAGGAAACACCCAGCACCGGACCGGCGCTTTCGTTTCGGGCGTCGTGGTTGGAGTGGCGTCGATGTACTTCTTCGATCCCGATCGCGGCGGAAGGCGGCGCGCACTCGCGAGAGACAAGGGAGCGCGCCTGGTGCACGCCTCGCAGGACTTCCTCGGCAAGGCGGGCCGGGATCTGCGCAATCGCGCTCGGGGCTTGACGGCTGGAGTCCGCCACCGGCTGCACTTGGGGAACGGTGATCCGGGCGTGGTCGCCGAGCGCGTGCGCGCCAAGATGGGTCGTTTCGTCTCGCATCCTCACGCGATCGCCGTGACCACGGAGCAGGACGAACTCGTTCTGCGCGGCCAGATCCTCACGGATGAGATGACGCCGCTGCTCGATGCGGTCTCGAAGATTCCCGGAGTGCAAGGGGTGCGGAACGAGCTCGAGCCTCACGACCAGGCCGACGTGCCGGCGCTGCAAGGTGGCCTGCCGCCGCCCGGCGAGCCTGCCGAATGGCAACAGCGCAGCTGGACGCCCGGCCTCCAGCTGCTGACGGGTGCAGTCGCCGTCGGCCTGCTGGGCACGGCCATGCTGCGGCGCAATGCACGCCGGCGTGGGAAGGCCATGCCGTACCGATCCTCCAGTGGAGAGTTGGCGGTGTGGCCGACACCGGTCATGACGGATTGAGCATTCGAGGAACACGCATCGACGTTCGGGCATGACAACCCGGCGGTCGTCGCGACCCCGCGCGCGCTGGTGAACTCGTTTCCCTCACCGCACGCCGGGGCACGATGATCGTGATGATGAAGCACACGCGCGCGACCGGAGTGAGGCATTTTTTGGCCGACGTCCGGGTTTGGACCACGTGGCTCCTGCTCGCCACACTGTCGCTGGCGGGTTGTGATCATCGCGAGGCGAACCCCACCAGGCCCGACCTCGCAGCCGGAGACACGGTTCGCATCGGCTTCGTCGGCAACAGCCTCACGTACGTCAACGATCTGCCCGGCATGCTGGAGGCCTTGTCGCGCGCGGCGGCCGACACGCCGCCGATCGAGACCGAATCGGTCGCCTACGGCGGCTATGCGCTGGAGGATCACCTCGCTCAAGGCGACGCGGCGAGGATGATCCAGCGCGGGGGATGGGACCTGATCGTGCTCCAGCAAGGTCCCTCGACGCTGCCCGCGAGCCGCGAGAACTTGATCACGTACGCGCGCCAGTTCGCGACCCTCATCCGCGCGGAGGGTGCGGAACCCGCGATGTATGGCGTGTGGCCGGAGAAGACGCGCCTCGATGCCTTCGATGCGGGCATCGAATCCTATCGAGCGGCCGCGGATTCCATTCACGGACTGCTGTTCCCGGCTGCGAACGTGTGGAAGGCCGCGTGGCAGCGCGATCCCAGCCTGCCGCTCTACGGTCCCGACGATTTCCATCCCTCCGAGCTCGGCACCTATGCGGCGGCGGTGACGATCTACGCCGTCGTGAATGATCGCTCGCCGGTCGGATTGCCGTTCCGGCTCACCGCCTTTGGGCAGGCGGTGACGCTCGATAGCCTGCAGGCGCTGGACGTGCAGCGCGCGGCCGAGGAAGTCACGGGAACCGCGGGTCGCGTGACGCTGGATCGCTGACGGCTTCCAGGCCGCGCCCTGGTTCGCGTCACTTCGGTCCTGTAGGCTTCGGTTCGATCCAACCACTCGAACCCTGGCGAGGAACGGCATGAAGTCGCCGACACGACCGAAGCCGAGAGCAAAGGCCGGATCTGCCGGCATGGCGAGCGCCGACATCGAGCGCGGCCGCCAGGCATACGACCGGCGTGCATGGCGTGACGCTTTCGAAGCTCTGACGAGCGGCGACCCGGGAGATCTCGCGGAGGCGGATCTCGAGCGGCTGGCCTGGGCTGCCGCCCTCGCCGGCCACGTCGACATCGGTCTCACGGCGCTCGAGCGGCTGCACGACGTCCGAGCCGCCGCCGGCAAGACCTGCGAGGCCGCGCGCGCGGCCTTCTGGCTCGGGTTGCGGCTGATCACGCTGGGCGAGATTGGCCGGGCGACCGGCTGGCTGACCCGCGCCGAGCAGCTGATCGAGAAGGAAGAAGACTGCGTCGAGCGCGGCTACCTGCTCATCCCGCGCGGCTACGCGGCGCTGTTCCGCAAGGGCGTGGCGGCCGAGGCATGCGAAGCAGGGCGGCAGGCGCTGGAGATCGCCGAGCGAATCGGGGACCGCGACCTCGCGGGTCTGGCGCACATGCTCCAGGGCCAGGCGCTCACGACGCTCGGGGATCACGATGCGGGGCTCGCGCAGCTCGATGCGGCCATGCTGTCGGCGACGCGCGGACAGCTGAGCCCGATGGTGACCGGGATCATCTACTGCGGGACGATCGGCTGCTGCCAGCGCGTCTATGCCATCGATCGGGCGCGGGAGTGGACCGCGGCGCTCGACGCATGGGTTCGCTCGCAGCCCCAGCTCCTCGCCTTCACGGGATCCTGTCTCGTGCACCGCTCCGAGATCATGCAGCTCCAGGGGAACTGGCAGGAGGCGTTCGACGAGGCGCGGCGCGCGACCGAAGGCCAGGTCGCGGCCCGGGATCCCGACGGGATCGCCTCCGCCTACTACCAGCAGGGGGAGATCCTGCGGCTTCGCGGGGAGATCGAAGCCGCGGAGTCGGCCTACCGGAGCGCGAGCCAGCACGGCCGCGAGCCGCAGCCCGGTCTCGCGCTGCTGCGCCTCGCGACGGGTCAGACCGCCGCCGCGGCCGCGTCCATCCGCCAGGCGCTGAGCTCGGCGCCGCCGCAGTCCCGCCTCCGCTACCTGCCGGCCGCGGTCGAGATCCTGCTCGAGGCCGGGGATCACGACGCCGCGGAAGAGGCGGCCCGCGATCTCGTGCGGATCGCGTCCGGCTCGCGCAACGACATTCTCCAGGCGCTGGCGAACCACGCGCACGGCTCGGTCCGGCACGCCCGCGGCGACGCCCGCGGCGCGCTCGAGCCGTTGCGCCAGGCATTCTCCACCTGGCAGCGGGTCGGGGCCCCCTATCTCGCGGCGCGGATCCGTGCGGAGATGGCCGGCGTGCTGTCGGATCTGCGCGACGAGGAAGGCGCGGAGCTGGAGCGTGCCGCCGCCCGCGCCGTCTTTCGTGACCTCGGCGCGGCCCCGGACCTTGCCCGGCTGGACGGCACGGGAGGGGAGCGAGCGGCCCATCCCTTCGGGCTCACCGCACGCGAGCTGGAGGTCCTGCGGCTGGTGGCCAGCGGACGCACCAACCGCGCGATCGCCGAGCAGCTGTTTCTCAGCGAGAAGACCGTTGATCGTCACGTCAGCAACATCTTCGGCAAGCTCGACGTGCCGACGCGCGCGGCGGCGACCGCATTCGCCTACCAGCACAAGCTCGTCTGATTCCCGGAAAGAACTTCATGCATGGGTAGAACTCCCCACGCGAGCCCCCTTTGAAAATTGGGGGATTCGGCCGAAGCGCGACGCCCAGGAGGCTCGCTAGGGTGAACCCGTCGCATTCGACCCGCCGTGATGTGGGATCGGAAAAAGGAGGAGCCATGAACTCCAATCTGGAAACTCGCGAAGCCGCGCCGGCGTCCCGATCGCCTCTGCTCGAGGAAGGCGCCGCGTTCGAGACCCTGAGCCGCGAGAGTGACGCGGCGGCGCGCCCACGGGAGCCGGGTGAGCGCGAGCGCTTCGATGTGATCGTGATCGGCGGTGGTCAGGCAGGTCTCTCGGTGGGCCATCACCTGGCTCGGCTCGGGATCTCGTTCGTCATCCTCGAGTCCCACCCGCGGATCGGCGACTCGTGGCGCACGCGCTGGGACTCCCTGCGCCTGTTCACGCCGGCGCGCTTCAACGGACTCGACGGGCTGAAATTCCCCGCGCCTCCGTACGCGTTCCCGACCAAGGACGAGATGGGCGACTACCTCGAAGCCTACGCCGGCCACTTCAAGCTTCCGGTGCGCACCGGCACGCGCGTCGAGCGTCTGAGCCGCGAAGGCGACCGCTACGTGGTGAACGCAGGAGGGAAGCGGCTCGAAGCCAGCCACGTGGTCGTGGCGATGGCGACCTATCAGAAGCCCAAGGTTCCCGCGTTCGCCAGGGAGCTCGACTCGCGCACCTTCCAGATGCACTCGATCGACTACCGGCGGCCTTCGCAGCTTCCCGCGGGTGACGTGCTGATCGTGGGCGCGGCGAACTCGGGCGCCGAGATCGCGCTCGATCTCGCGAGGACGGGCCGGCGAGTATGGGTCTCCGGCCGGAATCCGGGCGAGGTCCCGTTCCGCATCGAGAACCCCGTCGCGCAGCGCGTGATCATGCCGCTCCTGTTCCGGGTGATCTTCCATCGCATCATGACCGTCGATACTCCGATCGGCCGGAAGCTGCGGCCGAAGTTCACGAAGAAGGGGCTGCCCCTGATCCGCACCAAATTCGCCGACCTCGCGAAGGCCGGTGTGAACCTCGTGCCCCGCGCCGAGGGCGTGAGCCAGGGCCGGCCCAGGCTCGCCGACGGAACCGTGCTCGACGTCAAGAGCGTCGTGTGGTGCACGGGCTTCGACATCGGCCGCGGCTGGATCGATCTGCCGGTGTTCGACGAGCACGAGGAGCCGGTGCAGAACCGAGGGGTGGTCCCGAGCGAGCCCGGTCTCTACTTCGTGGGCCCGCACTTCCTGTACTCGGCTTCGTCGACCATGATCCACGGCATCGGACGCGACGCGCAGCGCGTCGCCGAGACGATCGGCCAGCGTCTCCTGGTCCGAGCCGCGTAGTCACCC
>DASTBI010000069.1 GCA_035712145.1 Candidatus Eisenbacteria bacterium
CTCAACGGCACGGCGCGCGACATCAGCGCGATGGGTTTGGTTTGTGGCGTCGATGCCGGCCGTGCTTTCGTATGGCGACCAGCCAGTCCGAATGCCACCACCGGCACATTATCGATGCTTCCAAGCTTGATCGCGGGTTTCAGCTCCAATGCCTATGGCGTCAATTCCTCTGGCCTGGTCGTCGGGCACACCGGGGACGATCCTCTCGCGCAACACGAGGTGCCGGTGGTCTGGCTGCCGAATGGCTCGATCATCAGGCTGCATCTCTTCAACGGTGTCACGAGCGGGGGCCTGGCGAGTGGCATCAACGAAGCCGGTGAGATCACCGGCAGAAATGGCCTCTTCACGTCCGACGCGGCGCCCGTGCAATGGAACAGCGATGGAACCGGCACCTACCTGGGCAATCCTCCAGGCTACTCGAGCGCTGTGGGTTGGAAGATCAACGAAGTCGGAAGCATCGCCGGGATGGGCGATCCGAGTGATGGGGCGAGCAGGGTCTTCATCCATGCCAATGGCGAATACACGTTCCTGCCCCTGCTGCAGGGGGCGACGCTCAGCGCGGCCTACGACATCAATGACGCCGGCCACGTGGTGGGATCATCCACATTCAGGGGCGTCACCGCGTTCTTCTATGACGGATCGATGGTTCAGCCGCTCGCCAATGTGCCGGGGGATCTCATCCAGGTTTCCACTGCGCTGGGAATCAACAACCATGACCAGATCGTTGGCTATGGCAATCCGACACCCAACATCACGGGAGCCGTGATCTGGGAAAGCCCGAGCGCAACGCCTCAGTACCTGAACGCGCTCATCGATCCCAGCTCGCCCGGATACGTGAGTGCCTCGAATCCCGGCTGGATCGTCACCGAAGCCGTCGCGATCAACGATGCCGGCCAGATCGCCGCGCGGGGGCTGAGTACGAGTGGCGGCTCGTACAAGGCGCTGTTGCTCACGCCGGTCGATGGAACCACCGGAGTGAACCCAACGACTGCGCCGCTCGCGCTCGCGGTCGGTCCCAATCCCGCTCATGGCCCGGTTCGCGTGCAGTGGACCATTCCGCGGGCCGGCCACGTTCGACTTCGGGTGATGGACATCGCCGGCCACAACGTCGTGACGCTGCACGATGGCTTCGCGGGTCCCGGTACGACGGGCATCAGGTGGGACAGTCGTTTCGCCAATGGGCGAAAGCTGACGCCAGGGGTCTACTTCTTGCGCCTCGAGACATCCATCGGCGTCGCTTCCCGAAGGCTCGTTCTCATCCTCTAGGATGAGCCGTTGATGCGGCGCTCCTTGCCGGCGGCGGTGCGGCTGGCTGAGCTGCTCCGAAACGTCGGCTAGAAACTCAGGGTTCAAGGCGGGGCCCGCCCTGGGGAATAAACCTGCACGGCTCCTCGTCTCAAGTATTGACTGCGCCGTACGGCTCGCAGGGTCGGTGTCGTGGCTCTCCAACGTGGCCCTGCCGACGAGGCCACGCACGACTCCGCGGGCGCTGCGATTCCGTCCGCGCGGGTGGCGGCTCCGAAGTGATCGCGACCGTGCGCGAGCGGCCGTGACGGCGGGGCGCTTGTCGAGTCGCGCTCGCGGGCGTACGCTCGCGCTCCCTCGATCGGAGGCCGCGCTGTTTCGAGCCGCAGTACTCTGCGCTGTCTTTCTCTCCGGCATCCTTGCGAGCGGGTGCGCCCTCATGGGCGGCGCGCCCCCCGAACGCTACGACGGAAGCGCGACGCTGACCGAGGCGGCGAAGGAGGCCGCGAAGGACTCGACCGAGAAACGCAAGCGCCTCGACGTGGGCGACGAGGCGCCACCCACCTGGGGCGGGACCGAGGTCGAGGTGGGTGTGACGGACGTGCCGGGCGAGTCGCTTGCGCCGTCGGCATCGGGCGGCGGCGGTGGTGGCGGGCAGCCGTCCAAGATCCTGGGCGTGGTCGCGGGCGGCGGAAGTCTGGGCGGGCACGAATTCGAGGGATTCGGTTACGGCGGCCTCGACTTCGGCTTCTTCGGGGCCGATCGATTGCAGATCGATCTCGCCGGCCTGGTCATCTCCCCCAACCTCAGCGCCACGAGCCTGGCGGGGCAGGGACTGAAGGACGAGCTGGAGCTTGCCGTGGACCTGTCCGGGCGCTACTACCTCACGCCTCCGCACACCTTCCTCGCCATCTACCCGCTCGTGGGGATGCGAATCGGCACGTTGTTCTGGAGCTACCGCTCGCCGGTCAACGTGATCGCGGACGGTGGTCCGAAGACGATCGAGAGCGACCAACTCAACTACTTCGGAGCTTACGGCGGGCTCGGCGTCTCGCTGGCTCAGACCCGTAACTTCACGACCGGGATCAACTTCACCGCCGGCGTCCGCGACTACGACCAGAGTACCTACGAAGGGTTTAGCAACACGCTGTTCCCCACCACCGGCTACACACAGCTGGCCTTCGAGATGGCGATCAAGTTCTAGATCATGGGTGGGGCTGCGAGACGCATAGGACGCGGCGCTCGGCGTCCACCACTCGAACGGTCATCCACGAGCTGCGAGCCGCCATGCTCGAAATCGTCTGACTCGGAATTGCGACACGGGAGCCTGGGACGATCAACACGGCCTCGTCGCCGTCGGATTCCAAGGACTCCATGGACTGTTCAGGGTCACGGAAGAGAAATCGAATGCAGGTCGATCGCTCGAAACGCAGCTCCCCGGTGACGTGCACCTTGGCCCCGCCGTTCTGGCTTTCCTCGGGTGCGAACGTCACGTCCAAGGTCACTTCCACGGGAATGTGCAGGTCGAGGGTGAGCGGCACGCCTTGGAATTGCCCGACGTAGTGCTCGATCCAGGTTGGATCGTGTTCGGGGGCCGGAGTCCGCATCCATACGTCGTTGCCCTCGCGGGCCTGCGGTGCGAGATGCTGGAGTGGAGTCGGCATCGTGAAGTGGCGCGCTACGATCGTCGCAATCGCACGGTGGTTCTCGACGGATCCTCTTCCGTTGCCGTTCCCGCCGTGATGGTGGAACGCGATTTCAGCCCGCAGCTCCGGGAGGTGAACGTTGCCTGCCAGAGTCAGCGCCCGGTCGCTGTCGACTCGCCCTCGGTGCTCACTCAGCACGGTTTCCGCGTGGGCGAGCAGCGAAACCGAGGTGTGAAGACGCACGCTCGGGTCAGAGGTCTTCTCGAGGCTCTCGTGCTCGGCCAGACTGCTCCGCGTCATCGCCTGCCCCCCTGATGCCCGGCCTCTTCCTGCAGCGCCGCGCTCACATGGATTGGGATCTCGATTCGGCGGTTCTGCTGGCGCCCCGCTTCCGTCGAGTTCGATTTGGTGGTCTTGCTCATGGAGGCGCCGGTCGGCCAACCGAACCACACCACCGCCGCCGCCAATGTCGTGATGAACGCCAGACGTAGATTGGTACGCATCAGCCCTACTCCTTTGATCGGGGCGTCGGGGCCGTGCGCGGCTCATGTGCTTGTCCACCGTGCTCCAGCGTTTCGCTGCCGGCTCGCAGCGCCGACTCCGCGTCCTCTTTGAGCTCGTGGGCGAAGTCGCGCGCCTGGTCGAGCCTGTGCCGTGCCGCACCGCCCCAACGTCTCCCGGCATCGGCGAGACGGCGGCGAGTCTGCTTACCGGTCTCGGGGGCGAGCAGGAGCGCAATCCCGGCTCCCACCATCGCGCCGAGCACGAACCCCGTCGCGACCGATGAACCGGCGCTGCGCGGGGAGTCCTTGACCTGCGAATTCTCACTCACGAGTAGACCTCGGTGGCGCGGGCGAGCTGAATGCCTATGAGGAGCATCGTCAGCAACAGAGCGGCGCCGAACAGCGCACGACCGAGGAGCCGCAGCCTTTGGTCTGTCGAATGGTGTTGGACAGCAGTTCTCATCGAGGTTCCTCCTGTTTCATGAATGGCGTTTCCTGGGAGCCATCAGCAGAGCGATACCGCCAATCAACGCGATGCCTCCGACGATGGGCGACAGCGGAATGTTCTTCTGTTCGGTGGCAGTGGCCTTGAACGGGCCGACATCGACGACCGTCTTCTGCCGGTTGTAGCTGACCCCGCCATAAGCCAGCGCGAGGATTCCGAGAACCACCAGTGCGAATCCGAAGGTCTTCATGCTTTCATCCGTTTCTCTTGATCGGAGCGGTATCCGGCACCGCCCCGCGACCTGAAATGACGGCTCCCGCCCCGACTGGGGACGCCGAGAAGAGCGCCCGCCAGTCGGGCGGGCTACCGTGTCGACGCGTTACTGGAGCGCCGTCGCCTCTTGAGCACATCCAACTCCGCCCGCAGAAGCTCCAGCTCCACCGTCTGCTTCCCGACCAGCAGTTGCAGCTCGCGGATGTATTGGTCCGCTCGCGAATGGGTCGCCGCTGTCACGCGCCCCCTGGCCCCATCCAGGCCATTGGTTTCCTGAGACATGAGTCGCTTCCAGCGCTGCAGCAGGCTCGGCGCGATCCCCAGCTTTCGGCTGAGCTCGACGACGGTCATTTCGCCGCGCCATAGTCGGCCGACCTGCTCACGCTTGAAGTCGGCGCTGAAGATGCGCCGGCCGTCCGATTTGCGTGCGATGCGGGGCATCGTGCGTTCCCGCGCGCTAGGGGCGCACGGCGACGGACTCGTTGGTCGTGAATGTGAGGGGCGTGCCCGACTTGAGCACGACCTGATAGCCGTCCGAGGCGGCCACGACACCCGTCGCGGCGCCGCCACCGATCACCCCTCCGATGACCGTTCCCTTGGTCGAGCCGCTGACCGCATTGCCGATCAGGGCGCCGGCAGCCGCGCTACCCGCGATCGCACCGAGATTCCGCGCCCGCGTCGAGCCGGCGATGA
Organism: Candidatus Eisenbacteria bacterium; assembly: GCA_035712145.1. Classification (NCBI taxonomy): domain Bacteria; phylum Candidatus Eiseniibacteriota; species Candidatus Eiseniibacteriota bacterium. The sequence goes on from DASTBI010000069.1 coordinate 4,806, forward strand.
TGGCTTCCGTGCTGCCGTGCACCATGTACCGGTGTCCCGCGACCGTGATCGACGTCAGACCCAAGTCGAGCATCGCGCGATCGCCCTTCTCCGCGGCCTTGGCCCCGATGATCGTGCCGCTCACCGAACTGCCGGCCGGGATCCCTTGGGCGCCATTGATGACCGAACCGCTCCAGGAGTCCCCGGCATGGGCGGTTTCCGACGTGAGAGGAGTTGCGAGAGTGACTTCGATCGGCGTGCCGGAGGGGACGGTCAGATAGTTGCTCCGATTGCTCGCGGCGCTTGTGCCGGTTGTACTGTTCTGAGCGACCTTCTGTTCGTTGCATCCCGATAAGACAACGGCCGCGACAAGCGCGACGCTCGAGATGAAGTGTGTGTGACGCATGGGACGACTCCTTGGGTGGCAAGTGAAGACCTGCCGCGGGGTGGCGGCCTCCTCGCGGACGAGATGACGTTGGAGAAAG
>DASTBI010000070.1 GCA_035712145.1 Candidatus Eisenbacteria bacterium
GAGAGGCGCGTCGCTGCCGAGTCGGAGAGCACCACCAGCGTGTCGGGTTTCCAGGCTTCGAGGACGCCAAGCACCGGTTTGCGCTCACGCGGAGTGCTGTGGACGCGCACGCGGGCCCCCGGATCGGGCAGCTCCTGAGCGTGGCTCACGGTCGTGGTGAGCGCGGTCGCAGCCATGACGAAGAGCGCCGTGGCGAACCCGCTGCCAGGGGCACGACTCGAGGACCTGCGGAACATCGTGACCTCCCCCACCATCGTCGCGGCGCCGGGGGGTGTCGTGACGGCCCTTTCCGTAGGTATCGGTTCAGCTCACAGGGTGCATGGTACGGCGTTGGAATCGGGACCGGTGCGAGACGGGAGGAGTCTACCCGCAGCGACCCGCTTGATTCCCATCCCCTCGCGGCGGAATGATGCGGGTCGATGGAGTCCGTTTCCCACTATCGAATCCTCGCCAAGCTCGGCCAGGGCGGGATGGGTGCCGTGTTCCGCGCGGAGGACATGCGGCTCGGCCGCCATGTCGCGCTGAAGCTGCTCCCCGTGGGCGTGGCGGATCGCGAGGCTCGCGCTCGATTCCTCGAGGAGGCGCGCGCTGCGGCTTCGCTCGATCACCCGAACATTTGCACCGTCTACGAGTTCGACGAGTCGGAAGGGCAGCCGTTCCTCGCGATGCAGCTCATCGAGGGCGAGACCCTCGCCTCCGCCATCGCGCGCGGTCCGCTCGCCGAGGAACGAGCTCGCGAGATCCTGGCCGCGATCGCTTCTGCCTTGGCGGCGGCTCATGCACGAGGCATCGTCCATCGAGACGTCAAGTGCGAGAACATCCTGCTCGGGACCCAAGGCACCATCAAGCTCGCCGACTTCGGCCTCGCCCGTCTGCTCGTGGATCAGACGCGACTCACGGGCGCGGGCCAGGTGATCGGGACGCTGGCTTCGATGGCGCCGGAGCAAGTCGAGGGACGGGACGTCGGGCCCGGCGCCGATCAGTGGGGCCTCGGAGTCGTCGCCTACCAGGCGTTGACCGGGGCGCACCCGTTCGAGACCGAGAGTCGGGCGGCGCTCATTCACAAGATCCTCCACGAGAATCCGCCACCTCCATCGCGACGACGCACCGGCATTGCTCCTCTCTGGGACGACCTCGTTCTGCGCGCACTGGCCAAGAACCCGAAGGATCGTCATGAGTCCATCGAGGCCTTCGCGAGGGCTCTGGCTCCTGTCGTTCGGGACTCGACGCCGAGCCACGCCGCGGTCACGCCGCGCTCGCTAGCGGTGCTCTACTTCGACAACCTCTCGAGCGACGCCGAGAGCGATTACTTCTGTGCCGGCATCACCGAGGATCTGGTGACCGATCTCTCCAAGGTGAGCGAGCTGCGAGTTGCTTCGCGCAACGCGGTCGGCCGCTATCGCGGCCAGAGCATCGAGATCCGGCGCGTGGCCGCCGAGCTAGGAGTCGCCGCCGTGCTGGAAGGCAGTGTTCGCAAGGTGGCCAACCGGGTCCGCATCAACGCCCAGCTCATCGATGCCACGAGCGGATATCCCCTCTGGGCCGAGCGCTACGACCGGACCCTCGAAGACGTGTTCGCCGTGCAGGACGACATCACCGCCTCCATCGCCAAGGCCCTCCGCGGCGCCATGACCCACGGCGAGACCGAGGTCATCCAGGTGGCGCGGCCCGAGAGCGTGCGCGCGTACGACCTGTACCTGCAGGGCCGCGCTCATTACCAGATGTATACCCAGACTGACATGCAACTCGCGCTCGAGCGGTTCGAGGAGGCCGTGGACATCGAGCCGAGCTATGCGCTGGCCTGGGCCGGAATCGCCGACGTGTGCGCGCAGTTCGTGGACAAGGGATGGGACCTCGGTCGAAGCCGACTCGAGCGTGGCGAGCAAGCCGCCCGGCGCGCATTGGAGCTCCAACCCCGCCTCCCCGAAGCGCACAAAGCACTCGCGGTGTGCCTTTCCCTTTTGGGGAGGCCCGAGGAAGCCGAGGCACATCTGCGCTTGGCGATCGAGATCCAACCCCGGTTCGCGGTTGCCCTGATCAATATGGGATCGATCCGCGTCGAACGCGGAGACTTGGCCGGCGCCGAGCGCTGCTTGCGCAGGGCGGTGGAGGTCGACCCCGCGAACGCTTACGCCTACGTCATGCTTCAGGCTCTCTGCCTGGAGACCGGCCGTTACGAGGAGAGCATCGCGCTGGCTCATCAGGGGCAGCGATGGGGCCAGGGATCGTTCTTTCAGGGGCTGACACACTGCGGCAGGCTCCTGGCCCGAGTGCGGCTCGGACACTGGGAGTCGGCGCGAAGCGAGGTGGATGGACTGGCCGCCGCCGGGTTGTCCGGAGCAACCCTCGCCGCGGGTCGGGCATGCGTCGACCTGTCGGCCGGGCATGCGGTGAGCATTCCTCCGATCGACGAGCGGCCTTCAGAGGTTCCCGTGGGTCCTTACTTGCATGTGGTGCTGCGAGCGACGGCCGACGATCCAGCGGGCTTCGTGCAGGCTCTGAGAGTGGCTGAGCGCCTGGATCCCCACACTCAAACCTCCCATCCGACATTCGTGCGATTCATCTCCGCCTATCGCGACGTGCGTCGCTCCGAGGTGGTTCAGGCCTGGCTGGGCGACCGAGGCCGCTCGCTGGTGTGGCCGCTCGAAGCGCCACGACTCCCCGAGGAGGACCAAGTTCAGTTCACGGACTTCCGGGTGGAGACAGGAGTGCCACCGGCCGAGGGGTCACCCGATGACGTCATCGCCGCCCTGAGGTAGGCGAAGCGCGGGCCCGTGCCGTTCACCCAGTCACCAACGTGAACCACCCGCGCTGCAAGACCTCGAGCACCGCGCCGCCGGTGAACGAAGGACGCCACTGGACGGCCCATCGGGCGTACGGAAACTCCTCGTTGTAGCGAAGCGTGGAGAGATTCAGACCAGCTTC
>DASTBI010000071.1 GCA_035712145.1 Candidatus Eisenbacteria bacterium
GTTCATCAGTCAATTCGTGTCGGCGCATCAGGCTGCCTCCTTCTCGTCCTTCCTGATGCGAGTGTACTGCACATTTCTGACCACCGCTTTCGCGTTACCGGACAGAACCTACATACATCAGACAAATCAAGCCAAGAAACATGGCCAGTCCCATCAGCACTGCACGCGCAGGGATGCTTGCAGTCGTCAATAAGATCAGAACACCACCAAACAATGCCGCTCCGACATAACCTGCGCTTACGGTAAACCAGTTGGGCCTGCCCTGATATGGCGTAGCCCCACCACCACGCGCAAAGATTTTCAACCGTTGAAACCGGCCGCCAGTCATACGGATAGCAATAATGTGGCTTAATTCGTGGATCAATGTGTTTATCACCCGAAATGGAATAAAGAGCCAATTAATAGAGATTATCACGATTTATGATATACTATCGCCTCTCTACGAAAGGAGGCGAGCCAGATGTTGCGCTATCAGGATATCAAGACCTTCACTACCGTACAGAAAATATGTGCGCGCTCGCAGTCGCTGGTGTCAGCGTAACGATGGGCAGAAAGCAACGCGGATGCGCAACGACTCGTTCAGCCAATGGTTCAGCAGCCGCAGGCCCAGTTGAAATAAGCTCAGGTCGCAACGGTCGTGGCGATGAATGATTGCTTGCCAGCCCTGGCGCAGCGCCAGACTGCCCAGGTAGACCATCCACAGATAGGCCAGGCAGGCCGCCAGCAGCAGCCTCGTCAGCCGTGCTGGATCGCTCAGGTGACTCTTATGGATGTGAAAGCCACGACTTTTTTGATCCGAAAAGAACGTTTCGATCGTCGCCCGCTGACGATACCACTCAAGCGCCGCTTCGGCATCGGCCAGGTTGGAGACCAGGTAGAGCGGCTCGGCATAGGCCGCCTCCCAAACCGCCAGCGCCAAGACCGGGCCATAGCGTGCGAGGGTGACCTGCACATCCTCGACCACCACCACCTCATCGCTCTGCACCCCCAGATCACCAAAATGTACGCGAGCATCGCCCGACCAAATCACAGTCGTGCTGGCCGTCCGACAGGCATAGCGCCAGCCGTAGTCGGTGATCGTGGCTTGCAGATTGGTGCCGTCGAACTCGCCGTCGCCCAGAAAGACCACTGTGGCGTGTTGCGGAACATAGGGTTGAATCTGCGCCAGCAGGGCGCAATGGCTGGTTTCGGGAAAGTGGCCTTTCTTTCCGCGCACCACCACCCAAGCCAGCGGCAAGGCGCGTCGCTGATACACCACACACAGCATCAAGCTGATACAGCCGCGCCCGACGACACTGCCATCCATGATCAGTGGCAGCGGCTGGGCCGAGAGCGAGAGCAAGAGCGCCTGCGCAAACGGCAGAAAATAGACCTCGTAGGCGACCTTCTGATTGTCCAAGAAGCGGTCGAAACGCTTGATCTGACTCTCGCGTTTGGTTTTGCCGCTCGGTATCTGAGCGGCGATCTTGGGCAACTGGGTGTGCTGGGCGCCGACAATCCCACAGATCAAGGCCGCCAATGTGTTGATGTGCTTTTCGCGATGGCTGTTGGGCCGCGCACTCAGTGTTTGCAGCAACGTCCGTTTTATGGCACGATAGCGGCGATACGTGTCGCTCAAGGGGTGCTCCTCTTGACTGAAAGGTCGATTGCAGAGAGGAGCATACCATAGGCGGCGCGTATCAGCTTTTAGCACAGATTTTCTGTACGGTAGTCAA
>DASTBI010000072.1 GCA_035712145.1 Candidatus Eisenbacteria bacterium
CGCACCAGTGGTTCGAAGATGTCGAGAAAGCGTCGGGCCAGGATGCGCGCTTCGTCGCGAAAACCGGCGTTGAAGGCCGGCTGGCCGCAACAGGTCTGCTCGGGGGGAAAGTAGACTTCGACGCCTTGGCGCTCCAATAGATCGACCGTCGCCATGCCCACTTCGGGATAGAGCATATCGACCATACAGGTGACAAATAGCGCCACGCGCGCTGGCGGGGCAGCAAATTGTTTCTTGTGCATCCGTTCATTATCCCATGCTTTGCGCCCTTCGTCCAGAAGCAGTGCGGCATAGCAGGAATTCCAAATTTGACTTTTGGGCTACGAAGTCGAGAGAATAAAGCCTCGATGCGGACAAGGAGGCAGCCCGATGGCAGTAACCTTTGACTGGATGGTGAAGCAAGTGCGCAGTACATTTGCCAGTTTGCCAGATTATCGTCAGGGTCAGAACGTAAGCTATCGGATCCAAGATGGGGCGATTGGTGCGTTCAGCGTGTTTTTCATGCAGTCCCCCTCGTTCCTGGCCCATCAACGCGACATGCAGCGCAAACAAGGACGAAACAATGCGGCCAGTCTCTTTGGGGTCGAGCAGGTGCCGAGTGATCCACAGATTCGGAATTTGCTAGACCCCATAGCGCCCGAGCATCTGCGTGCGCCGTATTGGGCGATCTTCGAGGCCTTGCAAGCTGAAGGGCATTTGCGGCAGCACGTTGGCTATGGCAAAACCCAGCTAATCGCCCTGGACGGCACCTACTACTTTTCATCGCAGAAGCTTCACTGTGAAAACTGCACCGTGCATCAGCATGGGGAACAAGTGCGCTATTCGCATGCAGCGGTGACACCGGTCTTGGTCGCACCCGGCCAAAGTGCCGTCATTCCGTTGGAACCTGAGTTTATCGTGCCGCAAGATGGGAGCGAGAAACAAGATTGTGAGCAGCAGGCGGTCAAGCGCTGGCTGGCGCGCAATGCAGCACGCTTTGCGCCCTGGAGCGTCACCCTCTTGACCGATGACTTGCACAGTCGCCAACCCTTCTGTAGCCTGCTCTTGCACCATCAGTTCAATTTCATTCTGACTTGTAAACCTGATTCCCATCCAACGCTTTATGCCGAGATTGCGTTATTAGACAAAATCAACGGCGTCGCCCACCATCAGGGGCGCCAGTGGAATGGTCGCTTCACCGAAGTTTGGCAGTGTCGTTATGTCAATCAACTGCCGCTGCGTAGCGGCGAGGATGCCCTCTTCGTCAACTGGTGTGAGGTGCGGATCATGCACGAGCAGACCGGTGAACTCCTTTATCACAATAGCTTCATCACCAATCACACCCTCACTGACCAGACTGTCCAGCCCGCCCTCATCTCAGGCCGCACGCGCTGGAAAATCGAAAATGAGAACAACAATGTCCTCAAAAACTACGGCTATCACCTCGAACACAATTTTGGTCACGGTCAACACTATCTCTCGGCCATCCTGGTCATGCTCAATCTGCTTGCCTTTCTCCTCCACACCGTCTTGACCTTGACCTCCGTCAAGTATCAACGCTTGCGCCACGAACTCGGCTCTCGCCGCACCTTCTTTGATGACTTACGCACCCTCACCCGTTATCTCTTTTTCCAAAGTTGGGATCTTCTGCTTGACTTTATGCTCACTCAGCTTGAACTGCAACCCGCCCCTGACTCCTCTTGATCGCAAATTTGGAATTCCTGCTCATCAATTTGTTGCATCGCGTTAGCGATCTGAAAATTGCCTCTTGACAGAGCAGCAGAATGGGTGTACAGTACGATTTATCCTAACAAGACGAGCAACCCGAAGGAGGCGCATGGACATGTTGACCACCAATCAGGTTGCCGCCGCCTTGGAGACCAGCCCGGATACGGTCCTGCTACTCATCAAGGCTGGGGAACTGCGCAGCCAACAGCTCAGACAGCGAAGTCCGCATCGGATTCCGAAAGATGAACTGCTGGCCTATGCGCAGCGTAGAAATCTTACCCTTCGGCTCGACAAGATCGGCGACAACCAATAGAAAAAGCGGCTCCAGACCATCCGCCAAGAAGATCCCGGAACCGCTTTTCGTTTGAACCTTAACAACCACATAACCAGATGATGAGTCTGTGG
>DASTBI010000073.1 GCA_035712145.1 Candidatus Eisenbacteria bacterium
TCCCGCTGAGGGAGCGCGCATGGCAGTCCTCCTCCGTCTGGACTGAGCAGGGCGCGCAACGGGATGACTCGGGTGGCGGACCCGCTCAATCCTCAGCACGTCCGAACGGAGGAGAACGAACAGCGGGATGGGGTGACTCCGGGGGACTTAGCATCCAACGACCTTCCTTGGGCCAGGTTGGACTCGGCCGTGGGTGCTCGCGAGGGGAGTTTCTCCGGCTGCGATATGGACGTTCGCCATACCAGACGCGGAAATGGCCCAACTGTTAACACGAGCGCCCGCCCCGAGCACGGTTCCGGCGTTCGCGGCTCACCACCCCCTCGCCGTCGGATTTGGATTGCGGAAGGCTACGGCGAACGGCTAAGCCTCCCGCCCGTGAAGTCCCCCCATGGCCGTTCGCAGGCGCGCGGATACGCGACCCTGTCGCTCCTCCTCGCCTGCCTTCTCGCCCCCGTCTCGGCCCGCGCTCAGAGCGGCGGCCTCAAGCTCGCGGTGGGCGACGTCGGAATCGGCATCGGCGACGTGCGCCGGCTCGACGGGCTGAGGCTCAACTTCCGCGACCGCAATCTCCAGCTCCTGCGTGGGGTGAACACCACCTTGTGGACGCACCACAAGGGCTCGGGCGGCGTGGTGCAGGGACTCGCCCTGGGAGCGCCGCTCACCGGGGCCGGCGACATCTCGGGCATCGGGCTCGGACTCGGCGTCGGCGCCGACCGCAACCTCACGGGCATCGGCGTCGGAATCATCGGTCTCGGCGCCGGCGAGAACCTCCGTGGCCTCGGCGTTGCAGGTCTTGGCGCGGGCGCGGGCGGACGTGTGCAAGGACTCGCGCTCGGTGGTGCGGGCGTCGGCGCCGGAGGCGACATGCGGGCCATCGCGATCGGCGGGCTCGGTGTCGGCGCGGGCGGCCACCTCACGGGCATCGCCGTCGGCGGGCTCGGCGTCGGCGCAGGCGGCGGGGTCACGGGCATCGCCGTCGGCGGAGTGGGCGTCGGGTCGGGAGAGAATGTGACCGGAATCACGATCGGCGGCGTGGGCGTGGGCGCCGGCGGTCACCTGAAGGGTCTGGCGATCGCGGGTCTCGGCGTCGGCGCCCCGCGGGTGACCGGAGTGGCCGCGGCACTGGCCGCCGGTGGTGAGAACGTCACCGGGCTCGTGCTGGCGCCGCTCTTCTTCAGCGTCAAGAGCGGCGGAGCATTCACCGGGGCCTCGGTCAGCGCGTTCAACCGCATCGACGGCGCTCAGCACGGCGTGAGCATCGGGATCCTGAACATTGCCGGCGAGCTTCACGGCCTTCAGCTCGGAGCGCTCAACATCGCGCACAACAAGAAGACGCTTCCGGTGCTGCCACTGCTGAACTTCAGCAAGTAGGCATTGCGCGCAGCCTCGAATTCGTTGACAGAGCGCGGCGCATCCACCTAACCTTGCGCACCCGACGAATGAATGGGCGTGTCCTCGCGGCTCGCCTCCCCTCGTTACCTGGACTCGCCGCCGTGCTCCCAGTGGCCCTCTCGACTCGGTGTCCTGATGCCTGAGCCGTTCATCGGCGAGGTCCGCATCTTCGCCGGCAGCTTCGCTCCCTCCGGCTGGGCGCTCTGCAATGGGCAGGTGCTCTCGATCGCTCAGAACGTGGCCCTGTTCTCGCTGATCGGCACCACCTACGGAGGCAATGGAACCACGACCTTCGCGCTGCCCGACCTGCGAGGACGTGTGCCCTTGCACGCGGGTGAGGGCCTCGGTCTCACCAATCGCCTCCGGGGTGAGGTCGTCGGGAGCGAGACGCACACGCTCGGCGTCGGCGAGATGCCCGTGCACAACCACACCGTGGGCGCCAGCACGGCCAATGGGAACCGCGATCAGGCGGCGGGGAGCGTGGTGGCGCGGTCACCGGCGGCGATCCCGCAGTTCGCGACCAACGCCGACACCGCGCTCCACGCGGCCGCGGTCGCGACATCCGGGGCCAGTGAGCCGCACAACAACATGCAGCCCTACACCGTGCTGAATTTCATCATCGCGCTCCAGGGCGTCTTTCCCTCTCGACCGTGAAGACCTCTTCGGCCATCCAGCGGCGCCACTTCCTGGCGCGCATGCTCGGATTCATCGCGGGTGGCGCCTGGCTCGGAAGCAAGGCCGGCGTGCGCGACGCCGCGGCGCAGGACTTGCCGTACCTGGGTGAGATCCGCATGTTCGCGGGCGATTTCGCGCCCCGGGGCTGGGCGTTGTGCGACGGCCAGTTGCTGTCGATCGCGCAATACGACGCCTTGTTCTCGCTCATCGGGACCACGTACGGCGGCGATGGCCAGGTCACCTTCGCGTTGCCCGATCTGCGTGGCCGGGCGCCGGTGCACATGGGTTCCGCGAACCCGCTGGGAGTCTTCGCCGGCCAGGAGGCGGTCACGTTGGTGCCGACTCAGATCCCTGTGCACTCCCACGCCTTGATGGGAAGCTCAGGCGTCGGTGATGCCGACAACCCCTCGGGGCGGGTACCGGCCCGCAATGCGGTGGGAGCGCCGCACTACAACGGCGGAATGGACACGACGCTGGCGCCCAATGCGCTGACGCCCTCAGGGTCGTCCCTGCCCCACAACAACATGATGCCGTCGTTGTGCGTCAACTTCATCATCTGCCTCGAAGGCGTGTTCCCGAGCCAGTCATGACGAAGCCGCGTGTCTCGTCTCTCGATCGCCGAACCTTCATCGGTCGGCTGGCCGCCTTCCTGGCGGGGACGGCCTTGCTGGGCCGTCCGCGGCGCGCGGAAGCCGAGACCCAGAGCATCGAACCCTACCTCGGCGAGATCATGCTGTTCGCGGGCAGCTTCGCACCGAGGGGCTGGGCGATGTGCAACGGCCAATTGCTGTCGATTGCCCAGAATCAGGCCTTGTTCGCGATCCTCGGCACGACCTACGGCGGAAACGGCCAGACGACGTTCGCGCTTCCCGATCTCCGCGACCGCGTGCCCATCCATTTCGGCCACGGACCGGGGCTCTCCCCGCGCACGCTGGGCGACCGCTCGGGCGCCAGCTTACACACGCTCGCCATCGGCGAGCTTCCCGCACACAGTCACGCGCTCCAGGCGTCCACGACGTTCGGGACGTCGGTGAATCCGAGTGGCATGTACCCCGCGCGCAATCCCGGCATCATCCCGCAGTACGCTTCCGCCGCCGACGCGGCCATGGCGCCGACGGCGATCAGCAACGTCGGGGGGGGACAGGCGCACGACAACATGCAGCCGATCCTCGCGCTGAATTACGTGATCGCGCTGCAAGGCGTCTTCCCCCAGCCGTAATCGGAGAGCCCATGCGACTTCGCCGCCTGTTCACGCTCTTCTTGCTGGCGAGCTCGATGCTCGCTTCCACGGCGCGAGCGCAGGTGCTGTACTGGCTGGACACGAACCATCCGTCGCCCACGCTCAACAAGGCGGATGCGGCCGGCAACGCGATCTCGAGCGTGGCGTTGCCCGCCGGGACCCTTCCCGAAGGGCTGGCGTGTGAGGGGACCGGCAAGATCTTCTGGACCGAGGGCGTGGTCTCGGGCGCGCGCATCCAGCGCGCGGCGCCCACGCTGTCGTCCATCACCACGATGGTTTCCGGCGGCTCCGCCCTGCGCGGCATCGCCGTCGATGACGTGGCCCACATGCTCTATTGGACCTCGAGCAACCTCGCGACCGGCTCGCGGATCCACAGGTCGGCCATCGATGGCACCGGCGCCACCATTCTGATCTCGCTCGGCTCGGTCGCCAATCCGCGGGGCATTGCCGTGGACCACGCGGGCGGCAAGATCTACTGGGCCGACTTCGATCAGGACGCGCTCTACCGCGCGAACCTCGACGGTTCGTCCATGGAGCTGTGGCTGCCGCTGGCCTCTTCGTCGCGTCCCTACGGCGTTGCGTTCGACCCGATCGGACAGGAGATCTACTGGACCGAATATGCGGGGAAGATCCGCCGCGTCTCGACCTCGGGCGGGACCAGCAACACGCTCGTGGGCGGCCTCTCGAACCCCACGTACATCGCGCTCGACCCTGCCGGCGGACGGATGTACTGGTCCGAAGGGGGCGCAGGAGCCCAGCAGATCTACCGAGGCCAGATGAGTCCCGGAGGAGGCCGGACGGCGCTGGGTCTTCCGCTCACCACCTATGGCGGTCTCGCGTTCGAGCCGAACGCGACGGTCTCGGCGCCCGATGCCACGCTGCCGTCCGAGTTCGCGCTCGCGCCGCTCCACCCCAACCCCAGCCGGGGAATGGTCCGCGCGGAGTTCGCGCTGCCGCGAGAGAGTCGCGTTCGCATGACGGTCATCGACGTTCAGGGCCGCGAAGTGGCGGTGCTGGCGGACGGCACCTTCCCCGCCGGACGCCACGCGGCTTCGTGGGATGCGAAGGCCGGGCGCGTTCCGCCGGGCGTCTACTTCGTGCGCCTGTCCACCGAAGACCGGTCCTTCATCCGCCGCCTCGTGCGCGCTCGCTGAGAGACGCCGGTCATTGCGGCTCGATCACCGTGGCCGCGACAAGAGACAGGTCCATCGTCGCTGATACAGGCCGATCCCGATTCGGGTGAACGCCCGGTTCTCGAGATTCTTCCGGTGGCCGCGGCTGTTCATCCAGCCTTCGAAGACCTGGGCGCCGGTGGTCTGCCCCCACGCCAGATTCTCGCCGGCGGTGGAGTAATGAATGCGGGCGTGGTCCATGCGATCGAAGGGATCGTCCCCGTCGGGATTGATGTGGTCGAAGAAATCGCGGCGCGCCATGTCGACGCTGTGACGGCGGGCCAGAGCCGCGAGCCGGTCGTCCCACTGGAGCGTCGGCCTTCCGATCGCCGCGCGATGATCGTTGATTCGATCGATCAGGTCCTGGACCTGGCTGACCGATTGCGCTCTTGGCGGGAGGACGAGCGCTGCGGCGAGCACGAGGAAGGCGCCAAGGATCGCTCGTAGCCTCATCGTGACGCATTCCCTCGCCGCACCACCACCGGCGCCGGATAGCGGATGGGTCCGAGCGGCGTCTCGATCGTCGGCGCCATCTCGAGGCGCAGCTCCTTTTGCGAGGCGCCATATCCCGCGATCTCGAGCGCCAGATCGAACAGGTCGCGAGCCCCACCCGTCCCGAGCTGCAGGAGATCGACGCGAGCGCCGAGCGGGATTTCGGCCGAGGCTCCAGGAGCGATGGACAAGGGAGCGGTGAGCCCGCCGCTCGCGGTATTGCGGTCCTCGATGAAGAGCGTCCAGTCGAGCGCCGTGATGCTGGCCGACACGGTGTTCTCGGACGGATTGGTCGCGCGCACGTGCGCGGTCAGCTCGAGCGGGACGTCCTTGGCGAGAACGGCGGCGGCGAGGCGGCCCGCATCCGTGACGCCCAGCGAGGCGTAGGTCGTGGCCTCGGTGATCCGGACTCCTGCGACGCGCACATCCGAGATCCCCGCGAACGCAAACGTGACCGTGCGCAACGCGGCGAGCTCCTGGAGCGCGGTGCACGACGGGACCAGCAGCACCGTGCCGAGGGCGGCGAGGATCCACAGCGCCCGGGGGGACATGAGCCTTTGTATAGCACATGCCGGTCCAGCCCTCGCGTCGCAAGGCGGCCACTCATGGCCGTCCGGAAATGGGAAACACATTGCCGCGGAATGCATTGACCACGCTCGATCGAGAGGGCTATAGGTTCAGGCTCGCTCGCCGGCGCCGCAGCGATCGCTGCGGCACAAGAAAAGGAGAATCCCCCATGCCTCGTATCCGGGTCATTTCCTGTCTCATCCTCGCGCTCATCGCCCTCGCACCTCCCGCGTTCGCGGGCCCAGGGCTCCATCTTGGAATGACGCTCGATCCGGACGACTTCCTGGTCGGGCTCCACTGGAACAGCGGCACGCTGGCTCAGAGCATCGCGGTCGTCCCCAGCGTCGAAGCGGGATTCGGCGACGTCACGATGGTCGCCGGGAATCTGGACGGTCATTACAACTTCAAGACCAGCTCTGAGCTGGCGCCCTACATTGGGGGCGGCTTCACGGTCAACTGGTTCGACACCGAAGGCGACAGCGAGGTCGACATCGGAGGAAGCATCCTGGGAGGAATCTCGCTCAGCGAGAAGCTCTTCTTCGAGGCCAAGGCGGGTCTTGGCGACGTGCCCGACTGGAAGTTCTACGTCGGCTGGCACATGAACTGACCAAGTTCACGACGTCTCGATCGCCCTTCGGAGCTCCTCGAGGATCGGCCGCTGTCCCTGCTGGATCTTCGTGAGCGCGATCTCCCACCCGAACCAATCCGCCCGGTCGACCTCGGGGAACTCGGCCTCGCGCCCCGACCGTGGCGGCCACTCGATCGAGAATGTGTTGCTGACGAGGAGGCTTGGGTCGAAGTCGCCGCGCATCGCCCAGGCGTGGACGACCTTGCCGCTCGGCTGACGAACCGGCTCGAGCGCCAGCGCCTCGCCCGCGGGCGGAGAGGCCCCGGTCTCTTCCTCGAACTCGCGCCGCGCCACCGCGAGCGGGTCTTCTCCTTCGACGAACTCTCCTTTGGGAATCGACCAGGCGCCCTCGTCCTTCTTCGCCCAGAAAGGCCCGCCGGGATGAACCAGGAGGACTTCCTGGCCGGCCGATCGCTCGCGGTAGAGCACGAGGCCGGCGCTCTTCTTCGACATTCCCTGCCCCCTCCTGCCGATGACTCGCGGGGGCGCCGGAGGACGTCGGCGCCCGTCTCGATTCTCCGAACGTCGGCGCGAGCCGCTGACGCCTACTTCGAGCTGGAGCTGGATCTCCCACGCAGGATTCCCCAGGCGCCCGCGCCGAGAATGAATCCGAAGTTGTACCAATTCCCGCTGTTGTGCACTTCGTAGATGGTGAATGCGTGATTGAACAGCGAGATCACGAAGGCGATGGGACAGATCAGGCCGTGCCAGAGACCGCTCCAGAAACCCGCCACGCCGGAGCGTCCCGCTGTGCCGACCAGCGGGTTGGGCCCCGCACAGCCGGCGATCAGGAGAATTGCCGCGAGGGGCGCATAACGGCAGATCAGGCCTTTCCAATCCAGCAACCGTTTCATTCGAACCCCCTTCCTCTACCACGGCATCCGTCGCGCCCACAGAAGCACCGCCAGGCCAAGAAGGCCCAAACCGGCGATCGCGATCGAGCCGCGCGCGGCGCCGGGAATCGGGCGCACCGTCGAATGCTGCGGTCCGGGCGCTCCGAAGGCTTCGCGCACCTGCTCGACCGACTTCCACATCCCGATCAGCCACGCGAAACCGAGCGGGATGAGGAGGTCGGGCCGGCCCGTGGCGCCCAGCCCTCTCGCCACTTCGAGCCATACGCGCGCGCCGGGAGTCCCGGGAACGCCCGCGAGCGAGAACAGCGAGAACAACCCCGCCAGCGTGATCAATGGGTGGCGACGCAGGATGGGCGCGCCGAGGCCGGCGGGAGTCGAGACCGGAAGAAAGCGCGCGAGCGTGCTGGCTCCGGTCAGCGCCAGCGCCAGGTGCGCCGCCCAGTTGACCAGCCACGTCATGTCCGGGCCCTGCCCCGACGCGATCAGGGCAAGCACCAGAGCGCCGTTCAAGCTCGCGAGCGTGCCCACCCGGCGCTCGGGACGGCGCTGCGCCATGAGCGTGGCCGCGCCGGCGACGAACGCCACCCACGCCGCGATCCGAAGAAGTCCCCACGCCAGGCGCGCACCGGGAGGAAATTGATCGACGCCATCGAGTCGCGCGGCGAGCCAGACCGCGCCGCTGATCTGCAACGTGGCGGCGGCAAGCGGAGCAAGCCACGGGCGGACGCCCTGAAAGACGTCGGCGAGCCAGAAGTGAAAGGGCGCGCCACCGAGCAGCACCACGCCGATCAGCAGCGAAAGGGGCAGCGCCGTGCTCCACAGGAACGTGGGCTCGAGACCGAGACTCAGGACCGACCACTGTTCGCGCACGTAAGCCGTGCCGGTGGCCAGCGCGAGCAGCTCGATCCCCGCCCACGAGAGCGCGATCGCGCTGCCCATGACCCAGAGCAGCTTGAGCGCACATTCCCCGTGCAGCAGCTCGTCGCCGTCCCGCGCCAGCGCCGCGACCACCACGCCGACCACGAGCGGGGTCCACGACGCGTTGGCGCCCGGCGCGAGCCCGATGCCGGCGGCCAGCGCGATCAGCGCGCTCGCGGGCCCGATACCGGCGCGGCCCGGACGCTCGAGACGCAGCATCAGGAGTCCCGAGAGGAGCGCCGCCAGCGCGGCGGCGGCAGCGATCATCGGGGCCGAGAGCGCGGTCATCGGAGCAGCGGGAGGAACAGGGCCACGGCGGAGAGCCCGATCAGGAACAGCAGGTATTCCTGCGCGTCACCGGTGTGGAGATCGCGGCTCGGTGCGAGCAGGCCACGGCCGAGCCGCATCAGCACCGCCACCACCCTCCGCTCGACGGCGAGGAACGACCGGAACAGAACGGTTGCGGCACCGCGCGCGACCTCGCGCTGGCGCGCCATCTCGGCGCTCGCCTTGGAGAGCTGGATGGGATGCCGCTCGAGCCACCAGGCGATCGCCCCGCTCGCGACCGCCGGCACCCACGCGATGGCGCCCATCGGCCACGCGAACTCGTAGCCGGACCACCACGCCATCACCAGCGCGATCGGGCCGGTCACCATCGTGAGCGCCGCGATCACGAGCGACAGCGAGACCGCGGACTCCCGCCGCACCATCGCGCGCCGCTCGGGCGCTTCGACCATGCGCCGGATCGCGACCCATGCTCCCAGCGCGACCGCGAAGGCGGTCGGCACCGCGGCCCACCGGGTGGCGATTCCGGGAGGGCCGAAGCCGAGCGTCAGAAGCAGCGGAGCGGACAGGCAGATGCTCGAGATCCATCCCGACAGGCGCCACACCAGGTGCGAGGTGGGGACCCGGCGCGGGGCCATGCCGCGCAGCTCCCCATCCAGCAAGGCCACTCGCCCGCCGCAGGCGGCGAGCCACAGCATCAGCGTGACCTCCTGCGGCAGGACCGCGAGCGCCACCAGCATCGCGGCGAGGACGCAGTCGGCCACGATGAGCCAGCGCAGGCTCGCCACCCAGCGTCCGCGCCCGAACGCGCGCAGCGTCGCCAGCACGGCGGTGACGATCAGCAGGATGAGCACGGCGCGGCGCACCAGAGGCACCGCGGTCCAATGCTCGACGTGCCGCCACAGGAGCACGAAGCCGGTGGAGGGAAGCAGCGCGGGCAGCCAGGGCCCCACGGCGAGCAGCGGACCCGAGCGGTCCGAGAAGGGTCGGGCGAGCGGCAGCGCCGCGAGCAGCTCGAGTCCGGCCCATGCCACTCCCAGCGCCTGGCCCCAGACCAGCAGCGTGGCGAGCCGCGCCGGCAGCACGCCATGGCTCACCGCCTCGGCCTGAGCGGCATGCGCGGCGGCCGCGAGCCACAGCGCGAGCGCGGGACGACGCAGCCAGTTCCATCGCGGGAGCTGCTCGGCGCGATCACTGGCGGCGCGGGCCCAGGCCCAGAACGCCGCCGCCAGGAGCTCGAGCCCGAGCGCTCCCGTCCACAGGTGGGGCAGACACACCAGTGCCAAGCCGGCGATGCACAGCAGTCCGCCGGTCAGGCGCGCATCCGGCTTCGCGATCGCCTGGAACCCCGCCCGGACGCGATCGATGACACGCATGTCAGTCGTGAAGGTCGTGGGCATCGCTCACCCACGCCGTCCCGGCATGCCGCTCGCGGGCGATGGCCACCCGCAGGGCCAGACCCACACCCAGCGCCGTGGCCACCAGCAAGGCGGTCGGCGTGTGCGGCGAGGGGCCAACCTGCGCCGTGCGGGCGGCGCCTTCGAGCACCTGGAGCCCGAGTCCCATCGCGGCGAAGCCGGTCATCGCTCGGCGGATGTGCCGCCGCAGCATGAGGTGGAGGATGCCGGTGGAAAGCAGCGCGGCGCCGAGGGAGATGCGCCGGGTGTCTTCCGGAGACATGTCCTGGCGCGCCACGGCGGCGAGCAGCAGCAGCGTCAGCGCCAGCCCGAGCGCGAGCCCCACGGTGTGCGTCTCCGCGGCGCCGCGTGTCTGCGCCAGCGGGCGGCGGGCGGTGTCCTCGGGATCGCCGGGACGCCACGATCCGATGAGAAGCCAAAGCGCGACCCAGGCCCCGACGACCACCGGCGGCGCTCCCAGCTCTCGCAGCCACGGCAGGCTCAGCCCCACCCCGATCGCGGTCACCTGCCCCACCCGGAGGCCCGGCAGGAATGCGCTCGCGGTCAGCAGCGCGAGCGGCGCGAGAAGGCGCGCCAGGTCCAACGGGGAAATCTCCAACCAGGCATCGAGGAAGTGCACCTAGGCTCCGTTTGATCGGCCGATTACGGCGTTGGCTCGGTCGCTCGTCGCTGCGACGTATCGCGTTACGACTCGCTCCTCGCTCTCTCGCACGCCTTGTCCTCGGCCGTCAAACGGAGCCTAGGCGGTGGTCAGATACTGCGACTCGGCAGTCTTGAGAGCCGCCAGCAGCTCCGTGGGGCCGGCGGCTTCGCGCAGCATCTTGCGCACGGACTCTTCCTTGAGCACTCGGGAGATATTGGCGAGCACCTTCACGTGGGAGGCCCCGACCGTTTCAGGTGAGACGAGCAGGATGAAGATGTAGGCCGGCTCGCCGTCGGCCGATTCGAAGTCGATCCCCTGGTGGGAAATGCCGCACGCCGCCAGCATCCGGTCCGCGGCCTTGGCCTTGCCGTGGGGGATCGCCACCCCGTTCCCGATCCCGGTGGACATCATGCCCTCCCGCCGCAGGACCCGGTCGAGGATCTCGCCCTGGCTGCGCAGCTCGTGAGCGTCCTCCAGCAAGTCCACCAGCTCGACCAGCGCGTCGCGCTTGGTCCTGGCCTCGAGCTTTGCGGTGACCGCCTTCGGGGTCAGCAGATCGGAGAGCGTCATGGCCTATCCCTCGGCCAATAATTCGAATCAGGACAATGGCTTGTAACGTACGGACCGCGCGAATCGAGTGTCAAGGCATTTCACCCGCTTTCCAAGCGCACGAGTCGCGGTTCCGCCGCGCATCGAAAGCAAAACGACATGAAATCATCACATCCCACCAGGCTTCGGGGGTAGTACTGTCGTGGCTCCTTCACGAAATCCCGGAGAGCGCTCATGAGACGCACGATCGCCATCGTTCTCTTCATCGCCTCACTGGCCGCGGGACCGGCGTTTGGCGCACCGACGTTCCAGCTTCGCTACGTGAACGGCATCCCGCGGGTGGAGATCGACGGCGACTTCCGCCACAGCCGGTACACGGTGTGGCGTGCGGCATCGGCTCAAGGTCCATTTGCGCGGGTGACCGACGGGGACGTCCTGTGCCTGGGTCCCTGCTTCGCCGACGACTACTCGGCGATTGGCGGACGCACCTACTGGTACCGCTTCGACGTCCTGCCTCCCGAAGGAGGTCCGGTGAGCCACGGGCCGTTCGAGGCCACGATCTCACGGGATCAGGCCCGTCCCCTCTCCGCCGGCGTGGCGCCCAATCCCGGGCGAGGAGCCACGCAGGTGACACTGTTCGTGGCCGGCAGTCAGGGGGCCTCGGTGCACACCGACGCGGCATTGTTCGATCTCCAGGGGCGGCGGCTGTCCACGATCCATCGCGGTCCGCTCGGGACCGGGCTCCACCGCGTGGCGTGGAACGGCCGCAGCGATGACGGGGCCGAGCTCAGAGCCGGCCTCTATCTGCTGCGCGCCGTCACCGCCGATGGCAGGCATTGCGTGACACGGGTCGTTCGCACCCGCTAGAATTCCTCGCGTTCACTCATTCCGGGGACACGAGCCACCTCGCCTCCGACCATCCACTGCGTGGCCTCCGGAGCTTCCGGAGGGCCTCGGGCCTACCCGACATGGAGGCGGGTTCGCCCAGATGAGACAAGTGCCCATCGGTTTTCGTGAGCTCCTGGAGCAGGTCCTGCCGGTCGAACGCCTGCCCTTGCCGGCGCGATCGCCGGTTCAGCGCGCGCTGAAGAGCGGGCTGCCGCGCGAGATCGAGGCCGCCGCGCTGATGACCCTGGAGCGGCTCGCCGAGCGCGGCGCCCCCAGACGTCTGCGCTCGCCCTCCGATGCGCCGCACCACATCCGCGACCAGCAGCCGGATTCGTCCGACGTCATTCGTATCGATCTTCCGGCGCCGGCGGAGCGCGATGGCGTCCTCCTCTATCCGCGGGCCATGCTTCCGGCGCGGGCGTCGGCAGATCTGAGCCAGGTGCGGCAGCTGCTCCACTGGGAGGACAGCGGCATCATGTCCGATCCGCGCAGCAGCCAGGCGCGCGCGATGCTGCACGAGCATCTCGGCGAGACCGGACGGGAGCTGCTCGGCACCGACGACCTGAACCTCTACGCGCTGCCGGACCCGGCGGTCGAGAGCGCGGAGTCGCCGCTCGATCCACCGCTGGCGGCCGAGGCGCTGGCGCGCCCCAGCCTGCTCTTCTATTGCCCCGACGTCACGCGAAGCCAGCGGCTCGCGCGCCATGCGACGCAGGGAGCGCGCGCCTTCGTGATGCTCGCCGTCGTGTCCGCGGATCAGGAGCCGCTCGGCCTGCTGGAAGTGCGCACACCCCGCGCGGTGCCGTTCCAGGCCGAGGATCTGGCCCGCATCGCCCTGCTTGCGGACTTCTGCGCCACCATGCTCGAACGCGCCGCGCGCCTGGAGAAATTGGTCTTCGTCGACGGCACCACGGGCGTCTACAACCGGGCGTACTTCGAGCTCCAGGCCCGCAACGAGATGGCGCGCGCGTTGCGCGAGAGCGCGTCGCTGGCGCTATGCATCGCGGACATCGACGACTTCAAGACCGTGAACACCATCTACGGCTATGAAGCCGCCAACGCGGTGCTCCACCAGGTCGCGGCGACGCTCAAGAACGGCGTGCGCCCGTTCGACACGGTGGCGCGATGGGGCGGTGAGGAGTTCGCGGTGCTGCTCACGCCTCCGGTTCAGGCGGAGGACGTGATCGCGGTCTGCGAGCGCCTACGCATTGCCGTGGAAAGACTGCAGCTCCACGTCGAAGGTCTCGACCGCCGGCTCTACGAAGTGCGCGTCACCGTGAGCATGGGCGTGGCGATGTTCCCGGACCATGGAGACAACCCGCAGGATCTGTGGCGGGCCGCCAACCAGGCGCTGCTGATCGCCAAGCGCCCGCCGAAGAACCGCGTGGTGATCCAGCGACGCGCTTAGAGGCTCTGGGGCGGGCACGCACGCCCGCCCTCTTGCCTCAGTCAGAGCTAGGGACCGCCGGTCAGGTCCGGCACCGCTCCTGGCGGCACCGAGTCCGCGGTCTTCATCTGGACCGCGAGCACATTGCCGAGCAGGGACCAATTGCCGGCGTCGTCCCGGGTCTTGATCGCGAAGAAATAGGTGACGCCGGGCGACAAGCCGCTGATGACCGTGGCCTGGGAGGACCCCGAAGCCCCGGGCGCGGTGAGCGGAATGCTGGTCGCCGACCCGAAGGTCGCCTCCGTGAGCGGCGTGGTGGAGCGACGCATGTCGTAGGCGGTCGCCTGGCCGCTCATGCCGTCGTCGCCGGGTGCCGACCAGGTGAGCGCCAGGTTCTGGTCGGAGATCATCGACGTGGCCAGGTTGGTCACCGCCGCCGGGGGGGTCACATCGGGCCCCTGGATCGTGTAGGGAATGGCGCCTGCGTCGGTGCCGCCGGTTCCCATGCCGATCGCCGCCGAGCCCGCGCGCAGTCGTGGATCGAAGCTGGCGAACGTGGAGTCCACGAACAGTGGAGAGCCGTAGCGCGAGGCGCCGTCCTGACCGCTGCCCTGGTACCAGGCGCCGCTCGTTCCCGGAGCGCTGAGACCGCCGCCGCTCGGCGTGCACGAAGGACAGTTGTAGCGATAGTTGATCGACTTGCCGCTGCCGGCGTAGTAGGCGAACAGGTTGTTGTTGAAGGTGTACGGCATGCCCGAATAGGCCTCGAAGTACGCCGCCGAAGAGGTCGACGTCGAGCCGGTGTTCGGGCGATAGAAGATGTTGTTGGTCACCTTGAGCGTCGCGCTGGGTTCCCAGTTCGACATGTCGACGGCCAAACCGCCCATCGAGTTCGTCGCCGCCGGCACGGTGGTGTAGAAGGTGTTGTGGTCGATCACCGTGGTGAGGCCGGCGCCGTTGATGCTCCCCGTGCGCAGGATGCCGGGATCGCTGCGATAGGCGTCCGAAGCGAAGATGCATCCCTGCAGCGTGTCGCCGCGGATACCCCAGCTGAAGTCGAAGGAGCCGCCGTTGGTGGACTTGAAGTAGCAGTCCTTCCACTTGTTCCGTCCCTCGGTGGTGCGGTCGTTCGGATCGCCTTGCGACGAGAGGTAGAACGGAGCGCCCGACCCCCTCACGAAGAAGGTGTCGCTGGTGAAGGTATTGGACAGGAAGTAGTCGCGGATGCGGGCGGTGATGCATCCGGTCCCGTAGGCGCACACGTTGGCGCTGTCGGCCAGGATCCACTTGTTGTTCCGGAACTTGCTGTTCTGGAAGTTCCCCATGTAGAGACCGCGCTTGCTGCCCGCGTCGGATCCCGGCGCCATGACGATGAGGAACTTGTTGTTGCTGAACGTCACGTTCGTCTTCATCCCGCCCCACAGCTTGACGAGCGGGTCGGCGGAGAAGCAGTACTGGTGTCCGCCAATCGAGCGCACGTAGATCGAGCAGGCGTTGACCACCGTATTGGAGATCGTGGTGCCGCCATTCAGCGGGCATGCTCCGCCGCCGAAGGTGAAGTAGTTGTACTTGAGCGCGCCGCTGACCACGGCCGGGTAGACCGCCACGCTGTCGAAGTTTCCGTTGTTCACTCCAGCCAGCATGAAGTCGCCGATGACGGTGAGTCCTCCCATCTTCCAGCCCATCGCGTCTCCGTCGACGCGCAGACCTCCGCCCGTTCCTCCACTCACGCGGAAGTAGCGGTACCGGATGTAGTCCTTCCCGTCGACATAGATGGCCGGAACGACCACGGAATTCTTGTTCGAGGGATTGCCGCGATATTCGATCAACGCGGCCGAAGTGCCCGAGCGCGTCGGAATGGGCGCGATCGAGTACGTTCCGTTCGCCATGGAGATGATGTCACCCGGCTGGGCGTTGGCGTTGGCGGTGGAGAGGGCGCAAGGCGACCCGGGCGTACATGCGGTGCCCGAGCCGGTGGGACTGACTGAGTACGTCACGGCTGCGGCTGGAACGGCCCACAGGCTGGCCATCGCCGCAATGAGGATGCGTCGTGACTTCACCGACTGACCTCCCTAAGGATCAGGGCTTGGATCTCGAGGGTCGGGGCGGCCGCCCCGAGATCGCACATGGCATGCCATCCGGCAACGAATGGCATGCGGCCGGGAACTGGCCTAAAACTGCGCCGGACAACGACTATGCCTCGTGGGGTAAGGCGAAACGCATGACCGGCATCGCAGTCTGCCGGGTGAACATACACCACACACCGGCTCGTAGAGCCTGCTAATTTCCCGCGCTCGCCCTGGTGAGATGCTGCGCCGCGGGCAGGGATCGACGACGGAGGTCATTCTGAACACAGTCTTTGCGCGCGCGCTCTATTTCGGATTGCAAGGAGTGCGGGGGGAGCCCGTGGCCGAGGTGCTGCGCGAGCTCGATGCCTCTCAGCACTGGCCATCCGAGCAGTTGAGCGCGCTGCAGTGGGAACGGATGAGCCGGCTGGTCCGCTTCGCCTACGACACGGTCCCTCACTATCGCCGGGCATGGGACGCAGCGTCATTTCGTCCCGAGGAGCTCCGATCGAGAGAGGACTGGCTGCGCATTCCCGTGCTCGACAAGGTGACGCTTCAGGAGCGTCGAGCCGAGCTGGTCAGCTCGAGGCCGGAAACCGGCCTGCTCTCTCCCACGTCGGGATCGACGGGACTTCCGACGCAGGTGCTGCGCAGCCACCGGTCGTGGGCGCATGGGCACGCCAACAAGTTCCGCCAGTGGAGGTGGTTCGGCGTCGAGCCCGGCGAGCGCTACGTGTATTTCTGGGGACTCGCGCACGATGCACGCGGGCGCCGCGAAGCTTCGATCAAGGACCTGATCTTCAACCGCGAGCGCTGCTCGGCCTTCGCGATGAATGCCGAGTACGCGGTGCGGCTCTATCAGCGGCTCCGCTCCCGTCCCGCGAGCTACGCCTACGGCTATCCTTCCACCATCGTTCAGTTCGCCGACGAGCTCGGGCTCGCGGGGCTCGACGGACGGGCGTTGCGGTGGAAGGGCGTCTTCACGACCGCCGAGCTGCTGCTTCCCGAGTGGCGTGAGCGCATCGAGGCGACGTTTGGCTGCAAGGTCGGCGACAACTACGGATGCGCCGAGTGTTGTGATCCCGGCATCGAGTGCGAGCGTGGCGCCATGCACATGGCTGTGGAATCCGTGGTGGTCGATACGATGCCTGGCGAGGACGGCCTGCCCGAGCTCCTGCTCACCGATCTCCACAACTACAGCCAGCCGCTGATCCGCTACCGGGTGGGCGACCTGGTCGAGCCGCCGCTGGCGGCGTCGTGCGCGTGCGGCCGCGGTCTGCCGCTGCTCGGACGTCCGATCGGACGCCGCGGCGACAATCTCGTGCTCCCGGACGGCCGCCAGCTCAACTGTCACACCACCACGTACCTCTTCAAGCATCACGGCAAGGCCGGGCACGTGCGCGAGTATCAGTTCGTCCAGCACGCGCAGGGGCGGATCGAGCTGCGCATCCATCCGGGGCCGAGCTGGAACGAGGACGTCCGTGCGCAGCTCCTCGGTGAGGCGCGCGAGGCGTTCGGGGCGCCGATCGAGATCTCGACGGTGGAACGCTTCGAGCGCCGTGGCCGCGGCAAGCATCGCGACTACGTGCGCGCCGAGGATCTCGACGGCTAGTGGTGCGGCGTGGTCTCGTGGAAGTAGTGGGCGAGGTAGAAGCCGAAGGCCAGGTTCGACGCCAGCAGCAGCACGGCGACCCCCGCGAGCGCCGCCGCCGAAGGGCGCCGGAAGTTCTGGGTGGCCCCCGCCAGCTGGCACCAGGCCACGACCAGCAGCTTGCCGTAGCGGACGGCGATCCAGATCTCGTAGGCGTTGACCGCCGCCACCAGGAACGCCACGACCAGCGAGATCCATAATCCTGCCCACAGCCGGCGCCGCCAGCACAGCGCCGCGGTCACCAGCGCCGTCGCCAGCGTGGTCAGGATGACCACGCCCTTGCCCAGCTTGGCCGCCGAGCCGCCCTGAAGCGTCTCGACCAGTCCTCCGAGCACCGGGAGCCCTTCCTTGATCACCGTGTGGGTCTCGTAGTTGAAACGGATGAACCACAGCGGACTCCCGAACTTGATCGCGCCACCCACGACCCACAGGAGCAGCGGGACGACGGCGAGCGGGACGACGCGGCGCGCTTCCCGATGCTGAACGAACACGGTGAGCATGAGCGGAGGCACGAAGAACCACATGACCTTGTGGAAGAGCAACGCCAGAGCGCACCACAGGGTGAACCAACGAAAGCGCCGGCGCTGCATCTCGAGCACGGCGAGCAGGAAGAGCGCGATCGCCGTGATGTCGGAGATCGGAAACGCCACGTACGTGAGTCCCACCAGCGGAAACAGGGCGAACAACAGGCCGAGCTCGAATGACGAGCGTGCGCCGGCCTCGCGGGCGATGCGCTCGATCGTTGCCACGGCGACCAGGTAGGCGACGGCGGCAATCGGGATCATCACCGCCAGCGGGGGAAGTTGCCCGAACGTCAGTCCTCGCACCGCGGCGATCACGAGCGCGTAACCCGGGACCCACCAGCCATTGAACGGCGATCGCCAATCGAAGCTCTGCACCCAGTAGCTCCGCACGTCGGAGCGGAACATGTCGAAGTCCAGGATCTGCAGGAGGTAGAGGAGGTAGACGAGGAAGGTCGCCCCGGCGACGATCAGGAGTCGGCGAAGCTCCCCGGATTCGCGGGGCTCGACCGCGGCGGAGCTCAGCGAGCGCCTACCAGCTTTTCGGACCGCTGCACGGAGAAGGTGAACTCGCCCTTCTCATGGTCCACCTCGATGGTCTGGCCCGGCTTGAACTCCGACTGCAGGAGCCGCATGGCCAGAGGATTCTGGATCCTCCTCTGGATGGCGCGCTTGAGCGGGCGGGCGCCGAAGTGCGGATCGAACCCTTCCTCGGCCAGCGCGTCACGGGCCGGGGGGGTGAGCGAAAGGCTCAGCTCGCGGTCGGCCAGCATGCGCCGCAGACCCTCGAGATGCAGATCGACGATGGTCCGGATGTGCTCGCGCGAAAGCGCGTGGAAGATCACGATCTCGTCCACCCGGTTCAGGAACTCGGGCCGGAAGTGACCGCGGACCGCGTCCATGACCCGACGCTCCAACTCCTTCCCTTCGTCCTCGCCGAGCTCGAGGATCCATTGCGAGCCCAGGTTCGAGGTCATGATGACCAGCGTGTGCTTGAAGTCCACGGTCCGGCCCTGGCCGTCGGTGAGCCGTCCGTCGTCGAGGATCTGGAGCAGCACGTTGAGCACCTCGGGATGCGCCTTCTCGACCTCGTCGAGCAGAACGACGGAGTAGGGCCTGCGTCGCACCGCCTCGGTCAAAGCACCCCCCTCCTCGTAGCCCACGTATCCAGGCGGCGCCCCGATCATCCGGGCGACGGTGTGCTTCTCCTGGTACTCGGACATGTCGATCCGGACCATCGCGTGCTCGTCATCGAACAGGAACTCGGCGAGCGCCCGCGCCAGCTCGGTCTTGCCGACGCCGGTGGGGCCCAGGAACAGGAAGGATCCGATCGGCCGCTTGGGATCCTGCAGGCCGGCGCGCGCACGCCGCACCGCCTCCGCGACCACGCGCACCGCCTGATCCTGGCCGATCACCCGGCGATGGAGGCGTTCTTCCATGTGGACCAGCTTCTCCACTTCGCCTTCGAGCAGCCGGGTGAGGGGAATTCCCGTCCATTTGGCGACCACCTCGGCGATGTCCTCCTCGTCGACCTCCTCCTTCAGCATGCGGCGCTCGAGCTGGATCTTGGCGAGCCGCGCGTTCTCCTGCTCGATCTGCCGCTCGATCTGGAGCAAATGTCCGTAACGCAGCTCGGCCACGCGCGCCAGGTCCCCGGCACGCTCGGCGCGCTGCTCCTCGTGCTTGATGCGCTCGCGGTCCTCCTTGAGCTTGCGAATGGCGGTGACGACTTCCTTCTCCTTCTTCCAGTGGCTCTCGAGCCCGGCCATCTCCTTCCGCACCTTGTCCAGCTCTTCTTCGAGGCGCGCGAGTCGGTCGCGGCTTCCCTTGTCCGTCTCCTTCGAGAGCGCCTGGCGCTCGACCTCGAGCTGGCGCGCCCGGCGGTTGAGCTCGTCGAGCTCGACCGGCATCGAGTCGATCTCCATCCGGATGCGTGAAGCCGCCTCGTCGACCAGGTCGATCGCCTTGTCGGGCAGCTGCCGGTCCGCGATGTAACGGCTCGACAGCATGGCGGCCGCCACCAGCGCCGCGTCCTTGATGCGAATGCCATGGTGCACTTCGTAGCGCTCCTTGAGTCCGCGCAGGATCGCGATGGTGTCCTCGACGGATGGCTCGTCGACCAGCACCGGCTGGAAGCGGCGCTCCAGCGCCGCGTCTTTTTCGATGTGCTTGCGGTACTCGTCGAGCGTCGTGGCCCCCACGCAATGGAGTTCGCCGCGTGCCAGTGCCGGCTTGAGGAGGTTCGCGGCGTCCACCGCTCCTTCGGCCCCGCCGGCGCCGACCAGCGTGTGGAGCTCGTCGATGAAGAGCACGATGCGCGCCTCGGCCGAGGTGACTTCCTTGAGCACCGCCTTGAGGCGGTCTTCGAACTCGCCGCGGAACTTGCTCCCGGCCACCAGCGCGCCGAGGTCGAGCGCGATCACCCGCTTGTCACGCAGGCTCTCCGGCACGTCGCCGGACACGATGCGCTGCGCGAGTCCTTCGACGATCGCGGTCTTTCCGACACCCGGCTCACCGATCAGGACGGGATTGTTCTTCGTGCGCCGCGCCAGCACCTGAATGACGCGCCGGATCTCCTCGTCCCGGCCGACCACCGGATCGAGCTTCCCCTGGCGCGCGAGCGCCGTGAGGTCGCGGCCGTACTTGGCGAGCGCCTGGTACTTGTCCTCGGGGTTGGCGTCCGTGACCCGCTGCCCGCCGCGGACCTGAGACAACGCTTTGAGGATGGCCTCGGGTGTGACGCCGGCTTTGGCGAGCGCCTTCTGCGCGCCGGTCGCGGGCTCGGGATGGGCGAGCGCCACGAGCAGGTGCTCGACGCTCACGTATTCGTCCTTCAGGCGCTCGGCCTCGGCCTCCGCGCGCTCCAGGACCTTCCGCAGCTCGTCACCGAGATAGAGCGAGCCACCTTGAACTCGCGGCAGTCGATCGATCGCCTGCGCGACGTCGGCCGACAGCGCCTCGCTCTGGACACCGAGCTTCTGGAACAAAGACTGCGAGATCCCTTCACGATCCTCGAGCAGCGCCTGGAGCATGTGCTCGGCCGTGAGCTCCTGGTTGCCGTGCTCCCGCGCGAGGCGCTGCGCGCGCTCAAGCGCTTCCTGCGATTTGACCGTGAAGTGATCGAGTCTCATGACCCACCCCCGCTCGCTATCATGCGCCTTCCTTTTCCGGAAGCCGGAGGTCATCGTAGCACGGCTTCCACGGCCTTCCTGGCCGCGGCGTCCGACGATCGGAGGATCTCATGAACGTGACGCAACCGGCGGCCGACGAACCGCTCGCCCGATTGGAGGCGCGTGTGCGCTGGCTCACGGCGCTGTGCGCGTTTCTGACCCTGGGACTGCTCTCGGTGGCGGCGTGGCAGTTTGCGCCACGGCCCAAGGTGGTCGAAGCGCACGCCTTCGTGCTGCGCGATCAGCAATGGCGGCGCAGAGGCGAGTTCTCCGTGCGCGAGGACGGCTCTCCGATCTTGCGACTCAACAGCGCGAAGGGCCGGGAGCGTGTCGTCCTGTCCGTGCGCGAAGGTGGACGCACGATGGTGCGCCTCACCGATTCACAGGATGTCTTTCGCGCCCGTCTCGAGCTCGACGCGCAGGGAGCGCCGCTGCTGAGCATGAGCGATGCCCGCGGAAAGGCGGTGTGGGCGGCGCCTTGAGCCGCGGTTATTCGAGATCGAGGTGCGGAATCAGCAGCGGGATCGTGCGCCGGGCGAGCGCCGGATAGTCGGCGACGATCCACAGGATCTCCCGAATCGAGTCGAAGCTCGCGATGCCCTCGTCGAGCTGCTTGGCCAGATCGATCAGCGCGGAGCTCGCCGCCGCGCACTGGCTCTCGGGCACTCCGAGCCTGTCCACCTGGGCGGCGATGGCGACCAGGGCCGCTGAAGTCGGGGAGCTCTTCGCGACAGGCGCGGGCTTGGCGGCCTGTACCGGCGGCTGCGCAACCTGGACCGGCGGCGCCGGCGGCTTGGGAGCCACCGGCTTCGGTGGGGCGGGAACCGGCGCCGATGGCGTGGTCCACGCCGGCAACACGGTCTCCGGTGGTCGGGGAACGGGTGACGCGGGAGCTGGTGGCGCAGGAGGGGCAGGCGTGCGCGCCCGCGTGGGCGCCGGAGGAGGAACCGGAGCAGGCGAGGACGCCCGCGCGACGGGCGCTGTCGGCGCCATGGGCGGCGCCGGCCGCGGCGCCGGCGCGGGGGTGGCCGCCTGGGCCGGACTCGTTCGCGGTCGGCTGAGGAATTCGATCGCCAGATCGCCGGGCTGCACGGGCCGTTCGCGTGCCGCCGACGCAGTCTCCTCCGCGACCGCGGTCTCGGCGGGCTCGTCATCCAGCGGCTCTTCCGTGAGCGGGGCGTCATCCGTGAGCGGCGTGTCGTCGATGGGCGGCGTGTCGTCGGTCGGTGGCGTCGTGCCGGCCGTGAACGCCGTCTCTTCCGCTTCCGCCAGCATCGCTTCCAGTCGCGGATCGAGCACGTCTTCCTGCTTGCCCGCGAACGCCGGCGGGGGAGCTGGATTCGAGAAGCTCGACGCGCCGCCACCGGACGGCGTGCTCGATCGCGACGCCTCCTCGCCGAAGCCGAGCATGTCCTTCAGGCGGCCCTGCTTGCGCGGATTGCCCGCGGGGGGCGCCGGATGGGCGGCGGGCGGCGACGGCGGCGATGCCGCCCGGCTGGCTTGTGCCGGTGCGGGGGCCGGAGTCGCCTGAGGCGCAGCGGTCGGCGACGCGCTGGACTTCGTCTGAGCCGGCTGAATGCGGTCGAAAGGCGATGGCTCGAACATGTCGCGCGGGTCGGGCGGGGCGGCAGGCGGCGGGGCCGGCGCCGGGGCCGGGTCGGAGGGCAGCTGCGCGGGCTTGGGATCCGCCGTTGCGGCGCTCCCCTTGTTCAGGCCCTGGGTCTCGAGCTCGAGCGTCAGGATCTTGAGATACGCCGATGCTTCGGCGCAGCCGCGCTCGAAATGCTCGCGCATCTGAACGCGACTCGGGCGGGGCGACGTGCCGCTGAACGGAATCCGGCGGAATCGCTCGCAGCGCGCGAGGTCGCCCGGCCAGATGCGCTGGATGACGGTGAGCGTCGTTTGTCGCCAGAGCTTGAAGCCCGGGTCACGCGGATTCGCGTTGCGCAGCTCGCTCAGGCGCTCGAGCTGATCATCGATGAGACGTCGCGCCCACTCGACCGGATGGACGTCCTTCACCCGGCCCTCCGCGCGTGCGCGCTACCAGTCCGAGAAACGCTCCTCTTTCCACGGGTCGGCTTGGTTGTTGTAGCCGTTCTGCTCCCAGAAGCCGGGCCGGTCCTCCGCGACCAGCTCGACAGACCGCACCCACTTGGCGCTCTTCCAGAAGTAACGCCGCGGCACGACCAGCCGCAGAGGCCAGCCGTGCTCGGGAGTGAGATCCCGACCGTCGTGGCGGTAGGCGAACAGCACATCATCCTGCTCCAGCTCCGCGAGCGGCAGGTTCGTCGTGAAGCCTTGCTCGGCATGAATGACCGCATGCCGAGCGTCCGCCATCACCTGGACGTGCCGCATCAGCTCTTTGAACGAAACTCCCTGCCACAGGTTGTCGAAGCGGCTCCACCGCGTGACGCAATGGATGTCGCTCTTCACCTGCACCTGAGGCAGCGCGAGGAACTCCGGGTAGGTCCAGCGGAGCGGAGTCTCCACCAGGCCGTACACACGGAAGTCCCACGTCGCCAGATCGATGTGCGGCAACGCTCCGTAGTGGAGCACCGGCCACTTGTCGGTCCGGACTTGTCCGGGCGGAAGCCGGGGCTCCTGCTCGGGACTGGCGATGGTATCGGCGGGTTTGGGCTTGATATTCACGTGTCGCTCGCCGGGGGGCCGGCCAAAGAATCGGCCGGCCAAGACGTTATCGGATCGGGGATGCCCCCGAGCCCTCAGAAGCTTCCTGACAGCTGCCCCACGAAGTTGATCCCGGGCTCGTCGACCGACGCAAGAGCCGGTCGATACGCGGTGTCCGCGATGTTGCGCACCCCCACCATGACTCGGGCTCCCCATGGCAGGGAGGCGCCGCCGTAGAGGTCGCCCACGATCCATTCCTTCTTGAACTCGGTGAACTGCCCGACTCCCGGAGTCGGCAGCGGGAGCCTGCTGGTGCGCCAGGACCACCGGGCCGAGGGTTCGACCCAGTAGCGGCCCCGCGAGTCGGTCCACCGCAATGAGAAGGCGCCGTGGATCGGCGGCACACTGGGCAGCGGCGCCTCGTCCTGCGAAACACCGTAGAGATTCTCGATCGCCTCGGCATTGGTGATGTCACCGATCGCGTCACTGACGTTCGCCCGCGCGTTCCACTGCGGCCGGAACTTCCACTCGGCCTCCGCCTCGTAGCCCCAGATCCGTGCCTCGGAAATGTTGGTGTACTGGAACGTGGGAGGTCCCGGAGGGCCTGGCACCTGCAACGCGTCGATCAAGTCCTCGTAGGTGGAGTAGAACGCGTTCGCCGCGAGGCCCAGGCGACCCGGCCCCCAGCGGAACCCGAGGTCGTAGGAGACGCTCTTTTCGGGGACGAGCTCGGGGTTGCCGATGACGTTGCCGACCGACGCCGGCCCGTTGAAGAACAGGTCCTGCGCGTTCGGCTGGCGATATCCATTGGCGACGTTACCGGTGACGTGCAGGTCGCGCACCGGGCTCCACACCACTCCGGCCGATCCGGACAGGGCGTCGTCGTCCACGCTCATCGGCGGGATGGCCGGAGCCCCTGGGGCGCGCACGAATTCGTCGGTGCGGTAACGGTAGTGGGTGAAGCGGCCGCCGGCGTGAACGGTCCACCGCGGGTGGAGATACCACTCCGATTGGGCATAGGCGCCGTAGTTGTCGAAGTCACCGTCCGGAATCGACGCGGTCACCCGCTCCTGCGTGCCGCCGATCGCGGCGCCGCCCGGATCCTGATAGGTGCGGAAGCGGACGTTGTCGCCGTCGGTCACGTCGCGCGCCGCGTCGATTCCCGCGGTGAAGAGCGCGCGCGAGGTGCGCACCGAGGTGAGCTGTCCCTGCACACCGAACGTCGAGATGTCGAAGTACCGGTCCTGGTGCGTCGATACGGAGCTCGTGTCCCCCGGCCCGCTCGGCGGGCCCACCGCCGGGAACCCAAAGGCCGGGAACATGAACCACTCGAGATCCTGATCGGAGCCGAAGTTGCGACGCTCCTGCTGCCAGTAAGCCTTCACCTGGGACGATGCCAGCCACGAGCTTCCGTGACGGTGGCTCAGCGTCAGATGTGTGTAGTCACGGTTGTAGAAGTCGAAGCCGAACTCCTGCGAAGCGCCCGGGAACGCGAACGAGAGCCCGGGGATTCCGATGTCATCACCCCGATAGAGCTGCCACCCGAGCTTGAGCGCGGTCTTGTCGCTGAAGTCCCAGCGCAGATTGGCGAGCGCGTCGTATTCGCTGAACTGCGAGTTCGGGACGTCACCGTTCGGCGAGCGGAAGTCCTGCGCGTTGCGCGCGCCGCTCGACACGTAGGCCGACAGCTTTCCCGTGCGCTTCATCAGCTCGAGGAAGAGATTGCCCTGCCCGTCCGCCGTGCTGCCGCCGATCGCGGCCGACCCGCGGAAAGTCTGGTCGGGGCGCAGGAAGCTGGCCTCGCGGGTGATGATGTTGATGACGCCTCCCAGCGCGTCCGAACCGTACGCCACCGATGAGGGTCCCCGCACCACCTCCACGCGGTCGATCTGGGCCGGACCCACCACTGACGGGTGCGGGCCGTTACCGCGGGCGCTGTTCATCGGCATGCCGTCGACCAGCACCAGGACCCGCTGGCCCCCGAGGCCGCGCAACACCGGCCTCTGTTCCCAGGGACTGTCCTTGCTGTTGTCGACCCCCGGCATGCTCGAGAGCACGTCGCCAGGCACGTTGGGCATGACTTCGAGGATCTGGGATCGTGACAGGAACGACAGCGCCTGTGGTGATTCATAGTAGGCGCGCGGGTAGCGGGAGCCTGTGACCACGGTCTCCTTGAGGAAGGTGACCGGGCGGGTGGTATCGGCGAACGCCGAGGACGAGTCCGTCCCCTGGGCCCCGGC
The DNA here is from genome assembly GCA_035712145.1 of Candidatus Eisenbacteria bacterium. Lineage (NCBI taxonomy): Bacteria > Candidatus Eiseniibacteriota > Candidatus Eiseniibacteriota bacterium. The sequence goes on from DASTBI010000073.1 coordinate 25,385, forward strand.
TTCCGTCGGAACGGCGAGCGCGAACACCATGGCCAGCGCGGTCCAACCGCCGGCGTGCAAGGCGCTCAAGGCGCTCCGACTCGATGACGACATCGACATCCACTCCCTCCATTGAAGTGCCTTCGGACGTTTATCCGGAAGCGTGACGAGGATCGAAGCGGATCACTGCCCTCCGCTTGCCGGGACGTCCGGACGCGTTAGTTCGCAGCGGCACAGCGAGGTACGTGCGGAGTTCGAGGGTCAGGGAAGCTGGGCCATTTGACCCACGAGGTGCCACCGGGACCCGCCGCCGTGCGAGGTAAGCCATCCGGCGACCTGGGTCCTCACGGGGACTCGGTTTCCAAACCGCGACACTCTAGCACGCGGCAATCGGGTCGGTCACTCGGAGGTCCGCCTCTCGATCCCGAAACTGGAAAGTCAAGGTGTGCGGAAACCCGTGTCGGACGCGGGTTTTCATTGACTTGATGGTGCAGAAACCGTCATCGTTTTTATCCCTCACCGTCGAGAGAGCCGCGCGGGTCGCTCCAGTCTTCCGCCAGGCATTCGCCAGGTGATTCGACACCCTCTGGTTCTGCACCCCGGAAAAAGGAGATGAGATCCGTGGAACGCCGCAAGTGGACTGTTTGGACCTCGATCGCGACCCTTGGAATCCTCGTGTTGATCGCTGCCTCCGTGGTCAGCGCCAAGACGATCAGCCTCCGCAACAACATTGCGGGCACCGGCTGTGAGGACAAGGGTGAGTGGCTGTTCATCCTGAACGGCCTGGACAACAACTCGGATGCTCCCGCGACCATCACCGTCAGCTTCAGTGGCGGGTGCGCAGACATGGCCGTTGGTCAGTCCAAGGTGAACAACAAGAACGTGCACTACAGCCTCGACGAGGATGACGTGCCGGCCGGCTGCACGCCGACCGGTGCGACCGCCGTCGTGCCCGACAGCTACAGTGGCAACTTCGTCATCAGCCACGTGCCGTGCGGGTCGCCGTCACCGTCGCCGTCGCCGGAGCCGACCCCGGAGCCCACCCCGGAGCCCACCCCGGAGCCGACGCCTTCGCCGAGCCCTGGTCTGTAATTCGCCGCACGCTATAACGCTGTAACGAAAGAGGGACGGTCTTCACGACCGTCCCTCTTTGCTTTCCGCGGACTCGGGTGCGGTCAGTGCGCCTCGAGTTGGACGAGGCCTTGCGGCGCGGCCAGCGCTCGCTCGCCGGATGCTTCACCGTCTCTCCAGCGCACGCGAAGTCCCGGTTGCGGGTCCCGCGTGTACTCGGCGATCAGGCGTGTCGCCGCGTCGAGTGCCTCGTCGTCGCGCGGGCCACAGACCATCGCGGCGGGTCCATTGAAGCCGAGCGGCTCCACCAGCCAGCGTCCCCTTCCGAACAGCTCCGCGAGACGGCGGTTCTCGTCCTTGTTGCGTCCCAGCACCACCTTGAGATCGGGACGCACCCGGAAGTGCCGGCCGACTCTCAGCAGCGACACGTCGTCGATCGTGGTCGCGGCTTCATCCACGTGCGCGAACAGATCGCGGAGCTTGACCGAGAACGTGGCGTCGGTGAGCAGGCAGCCCCCGCCGGGAGACTGGTGGTGCGACAAGCCGTAGTGGTCCGCGAGCGCGAGCTGTTCGAGCCGGCCGCGGCCGGTGATGCGCAGCAGTCGAGAGCGGTCGACCCATCCGCGCTTCTCGGGCTCGGTCTCCGGCAGCAGCAGTGCCGAGAGCGGGCGCAGGATCCAGCCTTCCAGGCCGGACTCGCGATCGATGAGTCCGAGTGTGTTCCTGCCCTGTGACATCGGCCGCTGCCCGGCGACCTCGCCGGTGGCGATGAAGCGTGCGCCGACTTCGTCCATGACGAGACGCGCGATCCCGAACATGAACATGCGACAGTCCACGCACGGATTCATGTGCTTGCCGTAGCCGAAGCGCGGATGCCTGAGCAGCCGCAGGTACTCCTCGCCTTTGGCCCGCACCTCGAGCGCAATGCCCAGCTCCCGCGCCACCTCTCGCACGTCGCTCCGGCAGGCGGTCGGTGACTCGAGGTGGAGGCCGATCACCTCCAGTCCCTGGTCGAGCATCAGTCTCGCCGCCAGAGCGCTGTCGAGGCCGCCGGAGAGCAAAGTGAGTGCGCGGACGGGGGTCATGAGTCGCGAGATTATCAAGAGCGCACTACTTCCGTCGACGTGAAGGCTTCGGCCGACCTGCTCAGGGTGCTATCTTCCGCCGGCCATGAACATTCCGCCGTTCAGCATCTTCTCCGCCGTGAGCGAGCTTTTCGTCACGGCCGGCGTGCTCTACGTGGTGTGGGCCAACTGGAATCGCCGCCCCTTTCCCGGCCTGCTGTTCCTGGGTCTGGCGCTGTTCGAAGCGCTCGTCAACGTCCTCTACATGGCCAACCGCGCCGCCAGCGCGGCATCGGGACACGAGCCTCTCTACACCGGCATGAAGATCTTCTTCGCCGCGCACGGAATGCTCTCCCTGCTCGCCTATGTCGCGTTCGTCATCCTCGGCGCGCTGGCATACCAGGAGCAGAAGGCCGGCCGCTGGTTCTTCCGGGAGCATCGCATCTGGACTTTGGTGTTCGTCGTGGCCTGGCTGGTGAGCATCGCTTCGGGAGAAGCGATCTTCGTGCTGCGCTACGTGCGCCCGTCGTGAGCCGCTCCCGCTCCGCCGACGAGCGCGCGGGGCGGCTCCGATCGCCGCTGCTGATCGCGTTGTGGATCCTGCTGGCCTTCGAGGCCCTCTCCGGGCTCGTCCTGTTCGCCGCGTTCCTGATCGCCGGCCGCCGCCCGGGCGAGACGCTTCATGTCGCCCTTGGCGTCCCGCTGGCCGCCTCTTATGCCGTGTATCAATGGCGCCACTGGCGGCGCGTTTCGCCGTTCCGCGGCCGGCCCGATCACGTGCTGGGACTGGTGGCGGCCGCGGTCATGTCCGTCACGCTCGCGAGCGGACTCGCGCTCGGTGCGCAATGGTGGATGGCTCGGATCTCGGCGCGCAGCAGGGGTGAAGTGCCTTATGCGGTTGCGCTCTCGTCGGTCCACAACATCGGCAGCATGCTGGTCATGGCCTTCGTGGGCGCGCATCTCGTAGCGGTGCTCAGTCGCGACGCGGCGCGCAGGCCCCCCGGCGCGAGCTAACGGATCCAGCGCTCCAGCCAGCCCAGGACCTCTCGATACCAGAGCAGTGAGTTCCTCGGCTTGAGCACCCAGTGGTTCTCGTCCGGGAAGTACACCAGGCGCGCGGGCACGCCCTTGGCCTTGAGCACGCCGTAGCACTCGAGACCCTGCGTGACCGGCACGCGGTAGTCGCGCTCGCCGTGGATCACCAGCATCGGCGTATTGAAGCCCGTGGCGAAGCGTGCGGGACTCCAGCGCTCGATCGCGTCGAGGCCATCCCATGGCTCCCCTCCCATCGACTTCGAGCGGCCCTGGGTGACGTCGCTCGCGTATTGCGACATCAGGTTGTAGACCCCGGCGTGGTTGACGATGCAGCGGAAGCGGTCCGTGTGGCCCGCGATCCAGGCCGCCATGTACCCGCCGTACGAGCCGCCGGCCGCGGCCATGCGCTTCTCGTCCGCGAGCCCCGCGGCAATCAGATGGTCGGTGGCGAGCATCACGTCTTCGAATGGGCGATCGCCCCAGCCGCCCTGGATGCGCTGGGCGAAGTCCTGGCCCCACGAGGTCGAGCCCTGGAAGTTGACCTGCGCGACGACATATCCCGCGGCGGCGAACAGGTGACTGTTCCAGCGGAAATGGAACGCGTCACCGCTGATGCCGTGCGGTCCACCGTGGACCATCTGCACCAGGGGACGGCGCCCACTCTCGTAGCCCGGCGGAAGCGTGACGTACATCTGGATCATCTCGCCCTGGGCCCCTTCGAGCTGCATCTCGCGCACCTCGCCGATCGAGAACGTCCGGGTGACGGGCTCGGTGAAGCGGGTCACCTGCCGGGAGGTGCCGGTGCCGGCGCTCTCGAAGACCTCGGGCGGCTGCGACAAGGACTGGAGGCTGAACCACAGACGACCGTCCGAGCCGATCGCCAGACCGCTCACCGTGCCCCCCCGCACCACCTCGCGCGGCGTCGCCGGCGCCTGCGGATCGAGCGCGAAGATGCTGGTGCGCCCTTCGTCCTCCGCCGTGAGGACGAGCGAGCCATCCCGTCCGAACTCCCAGGCCGAGGGCGAGCGGTCCCAGCCCTCCAGCAACGGCGACACTTTTCCGCTCGCGACGTCGAGGCGCATCAGCCGAACCGTGTCCGCGTAGAACGTCGGGTCCTGGGTCATGCCGAAGGCGATCCAGGATCCGTCGCGGCTGTAGCGAGGACGCAGGTTCTCCGCGGGATGACTGGGCGTGAGGTTCTTGATCTCGCCGCCCTGGACGGGCACGCGATAGAGCGTCGAGTGCACGATCGAGCGCTTCTCGTCGAAGACGATGCCCGAGTAGGCGATCTCACGACCATCCGGCGAGATGTCGTAGTGGCCGCTGGGATCCATCCAGTCGAGCCATGCGGTGGCCTCGGGCGTCAGGTCACGCAGCGAGCCGGTCGCCAGCTCGAGCAGGAAGAGATGCGGCGTCTCGCCGGTGGTGAGCCATTGATCCCAGTAACGGTAGAGACGCTCTTCGGTGACGTGCGCCTTGACCGGATCCTTGTCCCGCCGCTCGATCTCCGCCTTGGTCGCTTCGGGAGTGAAGTGACCGCGGAGCAACGGTGCGAAGAACACGATGCCGCTGCCATCCGGAAGCCATTTCGGATCGAGCACCCCGAGCGGCAGCTCGGTGAGCTTCTGGGCCTCGCCACCGTCGAGCGGCATGACATGCAGCTGCGCCTTGCCATGATCGGCCTTGCGTGTGAAGGCGAGTCGCTTGCCGTCGGGCGAGAACGAAGGCTCGCCGCTCGACACATCGGCCGACGTCAGAGGCCGGGGCTCGCCCGGCGGCCGATCGGCTTCGCACGGCACCAGCCAGATGCGCCCGCGACCCTGGTTCTTCTCGAGGTCATAGGTCGTGACACAGACGGCAAGGATGTCGCCCTTGGGCGAAGGGATCGGTGAACCCACTCTGGGAATCGTCCACAGGTCTTCGGCGGTCATCGGGCGAAGGCCTTGGGGCGAGCGAGCCGGATGCAGGGTCGAGAAGGCGTTCGCGACCAGCGTCATGGGGGACCTCCGTTGTGAGTCCATTCAGGGGCGCGCGAGTCTAGCGCGCCGAACGCCCTGCCGAAAGGGCTTCGAGCGGCCGATATGGGCTTTGGAGCCAGGCGGTTCGCCCCGGCAGCCGCGTGCTAGACTGCGGCAATCGCGTACCCTGGAGTCCGCCATGACGATGATCGAAGACCAGCCCAAATCGGGCGATCCGAGCCCGCTCGAAGCCTTCAAGCGACAGCTTCCCGACCCCGATCCGCAGGAGACTTCGGAGTGGATCGAGGCCCTCGACGACATCGTCGAGCACGTCGGCAAGGAACGCGCCTACTTCGTGCTGCGCAAGGTGTTGAAGCGCGCGCGGCAGCTCGACCTCGGGCTCGGGTACCTGGTCAACACGCCGTACATCAACACCATCTCGCCCGAGCAGGAGCCCCCGTTCCCGGGCGACGAGAGCATGGAGCTCCGGGTGCGGCGCATCATCCGCTGGAACGCCGCGGTCATGGTGCTCCGCGCCAATCAGCGGCATCCTGGAATCGGCGGTCACCTCTCCACCTACGCTTCGACGGCCAGCCTCTATGAAGTCGGGTTCAATCACTTCTTCCGCGGCAAGGACGAAGCCGCCGGCGACCAGATCTTCTTCCAGGGCCACGGCGCTCCAGGCATCTACTCGCGAGCCTTCCTCGAAGGCCGGCTGAGCGAGAGCCAGCTCGATCACTTCCGTCGCGAGATCGTGCGCGGCCAGGGCCTGTCTTCCTACCCCCATCCGCGGCTGATGCCGGACTTCTGGGAGTTCCCCACCGTGTCCATGGGGCTCGGGCCGCTCAATGCCATCTACCAGGCGCGCTTCAACCGCTACATGCACCAGCGCGGCCTGGCTGACACCTCGAGGTCACGGGTGTGGGCGTTCATCGGCGACGGCGAGATGGACGAGCCCGAAGCGGTGGGCGCGCTGTCGCTGGCTGGGCGCGACAAGCTCGACAACCTCACGTTCGTCGTGAACTGCAACCTGCAGCGGCTCGACGGTCCGGTGCGCGGCAACGGCAAGATCGTCCAGGAGCTCGAGGCGCTCTTCCGCGGCGCCGGCTGGAACGTGATCAAGGTGATCTGGTCGCGCGACTGGGATCCGATCTTTGCCCAGGACTATGAAGGCGTCCTGGTCGAGACCATGAACGAGACGGTCGACGGCGAGTGGCAGCGCTACTCGATCGAGTCGGGCGCGTACATCCGGCAGAACTTCTTCGGCAAGGATCCGCGCCTGCTCAAGATGGTCGAGAACTTGAGCGACGAAGACCTGCGCCGTCTGCGGCGCGGCGGCCACGACTACCGCAAGGTCTACGCCGCGTACAAGACGGCGGTGGAGTACAAGGGCGCTCCCAGCGTGATCCTGGCCAAGACCGTGAAGGGCTGGACGCTCGGGTCGGGCGCCGAGGCCCGCAACGTGACTCACCAGATGAAGAAGCTGAGCCTCGAGGAGCTGAAGAAGTTCCGCGACCGGCTCGAGCTGCCGATCTCGGACCGCAAGATCGCCGACGCGGCTTATTACCACCCGGGACCCGACAGTCCCGAGGTGCGTTACATGCTCGAGCGCCGCAAGGCGCTCGGCGGCTGCGTACCCAAGCGCATCGTGCGCTCGAAGGCATTGCCGGCGCCGGGCGACAAGGTGTTCAGCGAGTTCGACTCGGGGACGCGCGAGGACCAGGCGGTCTCGACCACCATGGCGTTCGGCAAGCTGCTGCGGAACCTGCTCCGCGACCCGGCCTGGGGCAAGCGCGTGGTCCCGATCATTCCCGACGAGGCGCGCACCTTCGGCATGGAAGTGCTGTTCCGCGAGGTCGGCATCTATGCCCCGTTCGGCCAGAAGTACGAATCGGTGGACTCGAAGCTGGTGCTCTCCTACATCGAGAAGGAGAACGGCCAGCTCCTCGAGGAGGGCATTACCGAGGCCGGCTCGATGGCGAGCTTCACGGCCGCCGGCACGAGCTACGCCACCCACGGCGAAGCGATGATCCCCTTCTACATCTTCTATTCGATGTTCGGCTTCCAGCGCACCGGCGACCTGATGTGGGCGTTCGGAGACGCGCGTGGCCGCGGCTTCCTGCTCGGCGGCACCGCGGGCCGCACCACGCTGAACGGCGAAGGCCTGCAGCACGAGGACGGCAACAGCCACGTGCTGGCCAGCACCATCCCGTGCATCCTCACCTATGATCCGGCCTTCGCGTTCGAGGTGGCGACCATCGTCAAGGACGGGCTCGACCGCATGTACGTGAAGGGCGAGGACATCTTCTACTACATCACGCTCTACAATCAGGATTACCCGATGCCGCCCATGCCCGCCGGCGTCGAGGAAGGCATCCTGCGCGGGGCCTACCTGTTCCGTGGCGCGGTCCAGCAGGCCAGGCATCGCGCGCAGATCTTCGGCAGCGGTCCGATCCTCCTGCAGGCGCTGCGCGCGCAGGAGATCCTGGCCGAGAAGTTCGACGTCGCCGCCGACGTGTGGAGCGCCACCAGCTATCAGCAGCTCCGCAACGATGCATTGTCGTGCGAGCGCTGGAACCGGCTCCATCCCGGCGCGCCGCCGCGCGTCCCCTACGTGACCCGCGTGCTCGAATCGGCGCCGGGTCCGGTGATCGCGGTCTCCGACTTCACGAAGAGCACCGCCGACATGGTGTCGCGCTGGATCCCGCGGCCCTTCACCTCGCTCGGCACCGACGGCTTCGGACGAAGCGACACGCGCGAGGCGTTGCGTCGCTTCTTCGAGATCGACGCCCAGCACATCGTAGTGGCGACGCTGTCGTCCCTGTGCCAGCAGGGTCACGTGCCGCCCGGCGTCGTCGCCAAGGCGATCGAGGAGTTCGGCATCGGACCCGACTACAAGGAGCCCTGGCTGCAGTAGGCATACGGGGCGCCACTTTCCGCGTGCCCTCAGCCCCGCAGAGCGGCTAGAATCCCACTTTCAGACGCCCTCCGGCCGGCCCCCACCGAGGGTGAGCAGACCATCCAGGCCGCCCCCGATGGCCTCGTTCGCCACGTTCGCCCGGCTCGCGCCGAGCGACCGCGAGAAAGGCGCAATCATGAGGCCGACCTCTCGGGCCTACCGCTTCGCTGCCTGCGCATTCACCGTCATCACCCTGGGGAGCGTTTCCGCGGCGCTCGCCACACCCTTCGTCAACGAGACCGTTCCAGTTACTTCTGGGCAGCACCTCTCACTCGCCCTGGACGCGGAGGGCAATCCGCACCTCAGCTACTGGGAGATTGGGACCTCAGACCTCGAGTACGCCACCCGACGAGGGACGGCGTGGACCGTGCAGACGGTGGATGCGGCGGGGAACCAGGGGCACTACAGCTCCATCGCCCTCGACGCTCAGAGCAATCCATGCATCAGCTACAGAGATGCCACGGCATTGGATCTCAAGTACGCGAGCAGGTCTCCGAACGGCGCGTGGACGATCGAGGTGGTGGACGCGGCTGGCGACGTGGGCCACTTCACTTCTCTGGCATTCGACGCCCAGGGCAACCCGCGAATCAGTTACAGCGACGAGACCAACCTCAATCTCAAGTACGCCAGCAAGAGCGGCGGGGTATGGACCGTGGAGACCGTGCCCGATCCTGCGGCCTTCGTGGGCCGGTACACCTCGCTCGCGATCGACAGCGAGGGAAATCCCCGCATCAGCTATTACGACATCACCAACGGCGACCTCAAGTACGCGAGCAAGATCGGAGCGACCTGGACCGTGGAAACGGTCGATGCGGCGGGCCTCGTTGGCCAGTACACCTCGATCGCGCTCGACTCCCAGGACCATCCCAGGATCAGCTACTACGACCAGACCAACGGTGACCTGAAGTATGCGAGCAAGAGCACCGGGGCTTGGGTTCCGGAGACCGTGGACGGAGGGGGGTCGGTGGGCCAATACACTTCACTCGCCCTCGATGCCTTGGGCAATCCACGCATTGCCTATCAGGACGTGGCCAACGGCGACCTCAAGTACGCGAGCAAGAGCGGCGCCGCGTGGACGATCGAGACCGTGGACGCCACCGGCCTCACCGGCCAGTACGGCTCACTCGCCCTGGATGCCCAGGGTAACCCCTGCATTCTCTACCACCAGGTGGACGGCGGACTCATCAGGTACAGCGATTCAGCGATCCACACCGTGGAGCCCGCGGCCGGAGCTCGGTGGGCGGCCGGCTCCCAGCAGACCGTGCGCTGGAGAGGCGCGGGGAGCGTGGATATCCAGATCTCCGACGACGGAGGGCGCTCTTACACCACGCTGCTCTCCGGCATCACCTCGAACGCGATCAGTCTCGAGGTGCCGCAGCTGACCACGGAGCGCGCGTGTGTGAGGATCAGTCGCTCATCACCGCTCTCCACCTCGGCCAGCCCGACGTTCTCGATCGCCCCGGGGCTGGTGTCGCCGTGGTGGACCAAGACGGTCGATGCGACCGGGAATACGGGGGCACTCACTTCGGTCGCCCTCGATGCCCAGGGTAACCCGCGGATCAGTTACGGAGATTTGACGAACGGCGATCTTCGTTACGCGAGCAGAGTTGGCGGGACGTGGAACTTCGAGACCGTGGATGCGGCAGGGAACGTGGGCTCTTACACTTCCCTTGCGCTCGATGCCCAAGGCAATCCGCGCATCAGCTACCGGGATCTGACCAATGGCGATCTCAAGTACGCGAGCAAGAACGGGGGCATCTGGATGCTGGAGATCGCCGATGCCACCGGCGCCGTCGGAGAGTTCCCCTCGCTGGCGCTCGATGTCCAAGGCAATCCCCATATCAGCTACCGGGACCTCACCAACGGCAATCTGATGTACGTGACCAAGGCCGGCGGCGTGTGGCTCGCGGCCGAGACGGTGGACTCCCCGGGTGACGTCGGCTGGTTCACGTCGCTCGCGCTCGACGCTCAGGGCAGTCCTCGGATCAGCTATCTGGACGCGACCAACGGCGATCTCAAGTACGCCAGCAAGAATGGCGCGGTCTGGACACTCGAGACGGTGGATGCCAGTGGGTTCGTGGGGCGAAGCACGTCCCTCGCGCTCGATCCTCAAGGCAATCCCTGCATCAGCTACGGCGATGCCACCCTCGGAAACCTGAAGTTCGCCAGGAAGGCCGCCGGGGCGTGGACTCTCGAAAGAGTGGATGTCATGGGCCCCGCTTCGAGTCTTGGCACATCGCTTTCGCTCGACGATCTGGGCAACCCACGCATCAGCTACTACGACGAGGCCAACGGCGACCTCAAGTACGCTGCCAAGAACGCCGGTGTCTGGGCGATCGAGACGTTGGATGCCAACGGCAACGTCGGCCAGAACTCTTCACTGGCGCTGGATGCTCAAGGGGTTCCTCGGATCAGCTACTACGACGTCACGAACCAGGATCTGAAGTACGCGTCCGCAGCGATCGAGCTGGCGTCGCCGTCGCCCGGGGACGTGTGGCCGGTAGGAGCCTCGCGCACCGTGACCTGGGACGGCACCGGGCTCGTCGACCTCTACCTGTCCGCCGATGGCGGCACGTCGTGGCAGCTCCTCCAGGACCGGCTGAGCGGCGGGGAACACCGCGTCATCGTGCCGCACCTGCCTTCGAAGTTCGCCCAGATCAAGCTGGAGCGCGCCGTGCCGTACTCCGTGGGGGCCACCGGCGGACTCTTCACCATCGAGGCCTCGATCTCTCTCTTGAGCTTCGCGGCCGCGCTGTCGCCCGAGGGCGGAGCCGAGCTGTCTTGGGCCACGAGCGTCGCGCCAGAAGACCTAGGCGGCTATCGTATCGAGCGCGGCGATGGCTCGCGCTGGTCCACGATCGCGAGCCTCGTTCGCACCAACTCGTACATCGATCGCTCCGGCTCTCCAGGCGACCGGTACCGACTGTTCGCGATCAATGGGCTCGGGGAAGAGTTGATGCTGGGCGGGGCGTCGCTGCTCGCCGCACGGTCGCTCGCGGCGTGGCCGCTCCCCTACCGCGGCGGCGCGCTCAACGTCTCGTTCGGGGTCGCGGGCGGCATCGGCGGCGGCCCGGGCACCGCGGAGGTTGGTCTCTACGACCTGGCCGGGCGGAAGGTGCGCACACTCGCGCGCGGCACATTCGAGATGGGCTATCGCGCGACGAGCTGGGATGGACGTGACGACCAAGGGGCTCCGGTCTCAGCCGGGATGTATTTCCTGCGCGCATCGACCGGTGGGGAGACCACGCAGATCAAGGTGGTGGTGACGCGTTGATCGGTCGTCGGTCTCCCAGGTGCGCGGCGCTGATCCTGGCCGCGCTTTGTGCAGCGAGTCCAGTGTCCGCCGCCACGCTGTTCGGGCTGATCGACACGGGCGAGCTATATCAGTCGGTGAACAACGGCGCGACGTGGACCCCGCTCTCGACGCTGCCGACGCACGACGCCGTCGGACTGGCGGCGCGGCTCTCGTCCTCCGACCTCTTTCTCGCCACGCGCTCGGGCTCGATCTACCGCTCGACGAATGCAGGTGCGACCTGGGCTGCGGTGGGCGCGATTTCGGCCAGCGATCTGGTGGACTTGTCGATCAAGCCCGACGGCACGCTGCTGGCGCTCACGGCCACGGGGTCGCTCTACGGCTCGGCCGACCTCGGCGCGAGCTTCGGCGCGCTCGCCGCCCTCACGGCGCCGAACTTCGCGAGTCTCACCCACACCACGCCCGTGGTGAAGCACTACGCGCTGACCAGGACCGGCGAGGTCTACGAGAGTCTGGATGGCGGCGCCACCTGGACGCCGAAGGGCGCGATGGCGGTTTCGAACGCCCGCCGCATCCGCGCGGTCCAGTCTTCGCTCTACGTGCTCACCGAGACCGGCGACGTCTTCCGCAGCACCGATGCGGCGACGACCTGGACGCCGATCGGCACGCTGTCGCAGATAGGAATGCAGGGCTTGGTGCGCAACGGCAACGCACTGGCCGCGGCAAGCCGCGAAGGCCATGTCGCCACCTCGGCCGACGGCATCGCCTGGACCTGGGCGGGCTCGATGAACCAGCTCACGCTCACCACGCTGGCTTCGAACGAGCCGGCCACCACCGGTGTCGGGCCTGGACCTTCGGCGGCGGAAGTGTTCATGGGTGCTCCTCGTCCCAATCCTTCGACGGGGAGCGCCGCTTTCGACCTGCGGCTCGAGCGTGAAGCCGACGTGGCTCTGACGATCTACGACATGGCGGGGAGGGCCGTGGCCCGCCGCAGTGCCGAGCGATACACGGCGGGCCAGCATCGGCTGACCTGGACTCCCGGTTCCATCAGGACGGGACTCTACTTCCTGCGCGTGGAAACCTCCGCCGGGGACGCGGCCACGAGGCGCTGGGTCGTGGTGCGTTGATCGGGGTTCATCGCGGCGCGGCGATATCGAACGCCACGACGATCCGGGCGACGCGCGGGTTCATGGAGCGCATGTTTCCGTCGTCGGACATGTACTCGCGGTCTCCGAGCACGCGGCGCCAGGCATCGCTGCCGACCCTCTTGGGATCGGGC
>DASTBI010000074.1 GCA_035712145.1 Candidatus Eisenbacteria bacterium
ACCTGAGCCTCCTGTCGCAACCCGGCGCCAAGGAGAGCTTCCTGCTCGGCCAGGTGCGCGACCGCCACTCGCTGCTCTACTTCCCGGTGGCGATCGCGGTGAAGTGGCCGCTTGGACTCCTTGCGCTCGGCGCCATCCAGAAGTGGTCGCGGTGGCGCGAGCGCCGCACGCGGCCATGGGGACTCGAGGAAGTCGCGCTGCTGGCGGCGATGACCGTGGTGCTGCTCTCGTGCATGCTGTCGAATCTGGATTACGGCGTGCGCTATGCCTTGCCCATGCTGCCGTTCCTGTGCGTGTGGTGCTCCGACCGCGCGACCGCGAACGGCGGCCGCAGGCTCGCGATCGTGATCGCGCTCATCGCGGCGATCGCGCTCGAGACGGCGCGGGCGCTTCCGTATCCGCTCGCCTTCTTCAACACGCTCGCCGGCGGCCCGGGGGGCGGCGACCGCATCGTGAACGATTCGAACGTCGACTGGGGACAGGGGCTGGTCGCCCTGCGGCGCGACCTGGATCGCCTCGGCATCCGCAAGGTGCATCTCGCCTATCACGGCACCGTCGATCCCGCCCTCTACGGCGTCGATTACGAGATCTTCGCCGGGGGAAACCCGGGGCCGGAGAGCGATTGGCTGGCCGTCAGCAGCTACTTCATGGTCGGGCTCTCGTCGCGGCTCACCACCCGGCTGGGCATGAGCGAGCAACCCGTGAAGTACGACCTGGCGGCTTTGCACGGCCAGTCGCCGGTGGCGAGACCCGCCGGTTGCATGTACCTCTATCGGCTGCGATGAGCGATCGCGCCTGGCGCCTGTCGTTGCTCACGATCACGGCCATCGGCGCCTTTCTGCGGCTCGGATGGCCGGGTTCAGCACCGCCCGGCCTCAACCAGGACGAGGCGATCGGCGCGTGGATCTCGTGGTGCCTGCTCGGGACCGGGCGCGACATGAACGGACAGCCGTGGCCGGTCTTCTACTCCCGCGGCATCGGCGACTATCCGTCGACGCTCTTCTTCTACGTGACCATGCCGTTCCAGGCGATCGGCGGCCTGAACGTGACCACGACCCGGCTCCCCGCGGGGCTCGCCGGCATCGCGTGCGTGCCACTCATCGCGTGGATCGGCGCCCGGCTCTTGGGTCGCGGCGCCGGTCTCACCGCCGCGGCGATGCTGGCGCTGAATCCATGGCATCTCTTCCTGAGCCGCTTCGGCGTCGGCGCCAGCCAGTGCCCGCTGCACGCGCTCGCGGTCGTGGCGCTGATGATCAAAGCCGGCCTCCTGCTCGAGGATTCGACCATCGAGAAACCGCGCGCCGGTCGAATCGTGGCGAAACGCGAGCCCGACGCCCGATGGGCGGCGCTGGCCGGCATCGTGGCGGGAGTCTCCTGCTACGGGTTCCATGCGATGCGCCTGTACTTCCCGGTCTTGTTCCTCGGCCTCGCGCTCTTTCTGCTTCCGCAGTGGCTGCGGCTGTGGTCGACCGCGCGTGGAAGAGCGGCGCTGATCGCGCTGATGGCGGGTTTCGCCATTCCGATCGCTCCCCTGGCGATCCTTCACCTCAACGACTCGCCGATCGCGCACCGCTGGGAGATGACGCGGCTCTGGCCTGCGGGCGCTCCTCTCACCACGATCGTCGCCATGGTGCTGAAGCGCTGGGCAGAGCACTTCCATCCCGACTTCCTGTTCGTGCGGGGCGATCTGTTCGAGAGCATGCGGCTGTGGCAGGGCGCGTTCGGCTGGCACATGCTGCCGTTGATGCTGGCCGGGATCGCGCTCGTCGCGACGCGCTTCCGTCAGAGCCCGGCCGCGCGGGTGATGCTCGCGCTGCTCGTCGCCTATCCCGCCGGCGACGTGATCAGCCGCTACGCGAGCGTTCACACGCTGCGCGCCGCACCCGGAGTGGGTGCGTTGGTCCTGCTCGCGGCGTGGGGCGCGGGCGCGATCGGTGGGTGGGTGGCGAGGCATCGGCGCGCCCTTGTTCCGTACGCCGCCGCGACCCTGGTCCTGGCCGGACTCTTCTTCGACGGTCGCTTCATCCTCAGGTTCTTCGGCGAATGGAATCGGCGGCCGGAGATCTATCACACCTATCACGTCGATCTGCTCGACGTCGCGCGCTGGCTGAAGCCGAGGCTCGCCCGAGCCGACGCGGTCTTCTGCACCGTCAAGGGGCTCAATCAACCCTGGTCGGTGCTCGCGGTGGGCACCGAACACTCATCCGCGCTGTGGCTCGCAGAGCCGCGCGACGTGCGCCCGGCCGAGTACGACGTGGTCGTGCGCTACGGAAAGATGCACTTCCTCTACGCCGACTTCTGGGTGCCGTATCTGAATCAGATCACCGGGAACGGCAAGCCGGACCACGTCTTCTTCATCGTCCGGCCGGGCGAGCTGCGCCTCACCGACCCGATCCATACCGTTCGTGGTCCGGACGGGCGGGAAGTTCTTTGGGTGGTCGCGCGAACGCTTTGATCGCAAATTATTGGAGACAGACGTGACCACGGGGCGTACGATTTTCCCAACGTAACAGCAAAGAAAGGAGGCGCGATCGACCGCTTGATACTCCTTTCGCCCGCGTTCTAGGCGGGCCACTTCTCCTCCCTCTATTTCGCACGTCCGCACGCCGGGATTCCGCGCATGGAGTTCCAGCGAGTGCTGGCTTGCTCGTGCCGCTGCTCCCGGCTGCGGGTGAGGCCATCTTTCGTCTCCGATGCCCTCGTGGGACGAGTGTGCGTCGCGCGACGTGAGGAGAGTCATCGTGAACAGGAATCACTTGCGACAGCTCGCGGTCGCGGTCGCAGTATGCGCGAGCTTCGTGGCGGGGCTCGCACGTGCTCAGACCAATCTGGCCTGGGACGACTGTGTCAGCTCAGGCGGGCAGTACAGCAAGACGGTGGCATGCGCGAACACCGGAGTCTTCAGCCTGCTCTGCTCGTTCTCGAGCCCCGTCGACATCACCAATCTCGCCGCGGTGGACGCGTACATGGACGTCAAAGTGTCTGGAACGATCTCGCCGTGGTGGTCGCAACCTGGAAGGTGGTCACTGGATACTTCGAATGCCACCGGAGCCACGTGCGATGTCGCGTCCTGGAGCCAGATCCCGATGGCATTCACCCCGCTCGTTCAAGCCATGCCGCCCAGTCGGATTCGCATTCGATCCACTTGGGTGTTTCCCGTCGGGCAGGAACAGCCGGTCGTGGCCGATCAGGAGTACTACAGCCACACGCTCCAGCTGCACTTTCGCTCGGGGACGGCGCAGGACTTAGGCTGCGTGACGCCAGCGTGTTTTCACATCACGAACGTGGTTCTGATGTCATACGGGGAACCTGACCTTCACCTG
>DASTBI010000075.1 GCA_035712145.1 Candidatus Eisenbacteria bacterium
TGTGACCGCGACGCGCGGCCACCCGCCGGCACACCCCGCGCGCGTCGTCATCGTCGGCCGAGCATGCGGCCTGGGTTCAGTGGACCGGAAGCGCGGGGCGAGGCGTCTCGCCCCGCGCGGTCAGCTAGCCCGCGCCGCCTCGCGGGTGGCGGGCTGGATCTGGCTCACACCAGCCCCTGGTCCATCATCGCATCGGCGACCTTCACGAAGCCGCCGATGTTGGCGCCGTTGACGAGATTCCCCGGCGTTCCGTACTTCTCGGCGGTCTCGTAGCAGTTGCGGTGAATGGCCAGCATGATTTGGTGCAGCCGGTCGTCCACCTCGGAGCGCGTCCACGAGAGCCGCATGCTGTTCTGCGACATCTCGAGGCCCGAGGTCGCCACACCGCCCGCGTTGGCGGCCTTGGCCGGACCGTAGAGAATGCCGGCATCGAGGAAGACCTTGGTCGCTTCCGGCGTGCTCGGCATGTTGGCGCCCTCGGCGACAAGCTCAATCCGGTTCCGTATCAGGTTGGACGCGTCGCGCGCATTGATCTCGTTCTGGGTGGCGCTCGGGAAGGCGCAGTCCGCCTTGATGTCCCAAATGGGATTCCAGTCCTGCATTGGGTTCGACGGCAGATAGCGGGCGCCCTTGAAGCGCTCCGGGTACTCCTTGATGCGGCCCCGGCGCATGTTCTTCAGCTCCATGACCCAGGCCAGCTTTTCGCGGTCGATCCCCTCAGGATCGTGGATCATTCCGTCCGAGTCCGAGAGCGTGATCGGCCGTGCGCCGAGATCGAGCAGCTTCTCGACCGTGTACTGCGACACGTTGCCGCTCCCCGACACCAGGCACACCTTGCCTTCCAGCGAGCTATTGCGGGTCGCGAGCATCTCAGCCGCGAAGTAGACACAGCCGTACCCGGTGGCCTCGGGCCGAATCAGTGAGCCGCCCCAATGCAGCCCCTTCCCGGTGAGCACACCGGTGAACTCGTTCGCGAGCCGCTTGTACTGGCCGAACAGGAATCCAATCTCGCGCCCGCCGACGCCGATGTCACCGGCCGGCACGTCGGTGTTCGGACCGATGTGGCGCCACAGCTCGGTCATGAAGCTCTGGCAGAAGCGCATCACCTCGTGGTCGCTCTTCCCCTTGGGGTCGAAGTCCGAGCCACCCTTCCCACCGCCCATGGGCAGCGTGGTGAGCGAGTTCTTGAACACCTGCTCGAAGGCCAGGAACTTGAGGATCCCGAGGTTGACCGAGGCATGGAAGCGCAGCCCGCCCTTGTAGGGACCGATGGCGCTGTTCATCTCGATCCGGAAGCCCCGGTTGACCTCCACCTCGCCGCGGTCGTTCATCCACGGCACGCGGAACATGATCACCCGCTCGGGCTCTACGATCCTCTCGAGGATGCGCGCCGCCCGGTACTCGGGGTGCCGGTCGATCACCGGCGCTAGCGATTCCACCACTTCGAGCACCGCCTGGTGGAACTCGGGCTCGTTCGGGTTCTTGGCCCGCACCCTGGCCATAAGGTCTGTGACGTAGTCGTTCGCGCCGCCCGTCCTCGGGGTTGCAACGACCGCTTTCATGGGTCCTGCTCCTTTCTATTCGAGGGCGTGGATGTTTCTCTTCGCGCAGATTCGTTTGAGCTCGTCGGGCCACACCGTCACGCTGACCTCGCCCAGGTGCGCCTTGCGAAGCAGCAGCATCGCGGCGCGCGACTGGCCGATCCCGCCGCCGATCGAGAGCGGGATCTCGTCGCGCAGGATCGCCTGGTGGTACGGCATCGTGAGGAAGTGGACCTGGCCACTGAGCTCGAGCTGGCGGCGCAGCGTGTCCTTGGTGACGCGGATCCCCATCGAGGTCAGCTCGTGGCGCCGCCGGGTGACCGGGTTCCACACCAGGATGTCGCCGTTCAACCCGTGCATCGGACGGCCGTCCTCGGACACCGTAGGGGTGACCCAATCGTCGTAGTCGGCCGCCCGCATCTCGTGCGGGAAACCGTCCTCGAGCACCCAGCCAATTCCGAGGATGAAGATCGCGGGGTGCTTCTTCAGCACCTCGGTCTCGCGCTGCTTGCGCGGCAGGTCGGGGTACATGCGGAGGAGATCCTCCGCATGGATGAACGTCAGCTCCTCGGGCAGCTCGGCGTTCCCGTCTTTGCGGAGCTGAGGGAAGCGGTCGAGGATGTGAGTCTCGGCACGCTTGATCACCTTCCAGATGCGGCGCACCGTGTCCGTGAGGTAGCCGAGCGTGCGCTGCTCGGGCGTGATCACCTTCTCCCAGTCCCACTGATCGACGTAGGCGCTGTGGTCGTGGTCGAGGAAGTAATCCTTGCGCACCGCCCGCATGTCGGTGCAGATGCCCTCCCCGGGGTTACACCCGAACTGGCGAAGCGCCATCCGCTTCCACTTGGTCGCGGCCTGGACCACCTGGGCGTCGATCCGCTTCGTGAGCCCGAGCCCGCACGGGAACTCGATCGGCGTGCGTGAGCCATCGCGGTCGAGGTAGTCGTTGACGCCGCTCTCGCGGCTCACGATCAGCGGCACCTCGACCGGGAACAGGTTGAGCTCCCGGCACAGGCCGTCCTGGATGAAACGCTTGAGCTCGTGGAGCGCGAACTGAGTCTGCTTGCGGTCGAGCAGCGACGCGTAGCCGGTGGGCAGGACGCGCTCGATCTCCTCGTAGGTGCCGATCCCCGGACCCGCGAGGTCGGCCTGCTTCGTGGTCTTCATCGTCGGCCTCCCGTGGAGGACGTGGCGACGACTCGGCCCCCCGGAATCACCTACCGGTGTCGATAGAGCGCATGCCCCAACCGGTGGCCGAGTCGAACACCGAATCGCAAGGCATGGCCCATGCCAGCGGCAGTGAACAGGCGAGACGTCGCAAGCCCGTGCTGGGCAACGAACTGGCCTCGGAGGGGGGCCGTGGACCGCACCGGTTCGGAGCAGGCCGACTGCCAGCTCTGACACACCATCTGCCGGTTCGGTAGCCGCCCTTGGACGGCCAGGCGTGTGGATCGGCCTGCGCTGATCCTGCCCTTCTGTCACGCCGACTGGCAGGCTGTCCGCATGGGGTACTTCGTCGGAGCGACTTGGCCGAGCAGACTTGAGCGGGTGGCTCGAGGCGGATACCCTGCCGCCTCGCTGGCGCCAGCCACGGAGCTGGTCCATTGGACGGGCCGAACTCACGCCCGGTGCCGCCCCACGATTTCACCGACGGGAGTACGCCTATGCCGGCCAACGCGGTACCCAAGGTCCTGGTTTCCGAGCTACAGCGCCAGCTCAATCATGAGCTCGCCGCGGCGCACGCCTACACCGCGCTCGCGGTCTGGAGCTACGACCGCAACCTCAAGGGTTTCGCGCACTACTTCTACAAGCAGGCCGGCGAGGAGCGCGTGCACGCGCAGAAGTTCATGGATCACCTACTCGACCGCGGCGTGATGCCCGAGCTGTCGGCGGTGCCGGCCCCCCGGACGACGTTCAAGGCGCTGGTAGAGGTGGCGCGGCACGCCCGCGCCATGGAGGAGGCCAACACCAAGGGGATCCATCGGGCCTACGAGATCGCGCTGAAGCAGAAGGACTATCCCGCGCAGGTGCTCCTGCACTGGTACGTCAACGAGCAAGTCGAGGAGGAGGCGTGGTGCGACGAGATGGTGGCGCGCGCAGAGTCCTCGACGAGCGAGGGCGGGCTCCAGGCGCTGGACCGCCACATCGAGCGCTACCTGGCCGACCGTGGGCACGACGGCGGCGACCCGAGTTGACGATGAAGTGGACCGCCCTCTGCGTGGTGCTGCCGCAGATTTCGAGCGCATGATCGGTTCGTTGCGGAAGAAGTAGCATCCTTGCACCGCTGGCGGTGCGCCGGCTCCAAGCCTCCAGGTCGCCGCGTCCGTCATCCGCCGCCCCGCGCGGCCGACCGGACTCGGCGGACGACCTGCCAAATCCGTCGCCCCGATCGCCGTGACGCGTGGGCGGCACGGCTCGGCAACGCCTCCGCAGGTCCCCAACGGGTTGGGATGCAATTGGTTACGGGTTAGCGCCCGGCGCCGAGCTCTCCGAACCCGGCCGGCACGGCAAATGCCGTAGATCCGGGGTACTTGCCCCACTCCGGAGGAGACCGCCATGAGCACGCCCTGGCAGCAGCGCTACGCGCAGCGGACCCAGCGAATGAGCAGCTCCGCCATCCGCGAGCTGCTGAAGCTCACCGCACAGCCCGACGTCATCTCCTTCGGGGGCGGCCTGCCCGCCCCCGAGCTGTTCCCGATCGAGGAGTTCCGGGCCGCCACCGACATCGTGCTCTCCCGCACGGGTCGCCAGGCGCTCCAGTACGGCACGACCGAGGGCTACCCGCCGCTGCGCGAGATGATCGTGCGCCATATGGCGCGCTACGGGATCGTGGTTGGCATCGACAACGTGCTGATCACGACCGGGTCGCAGCAGGCGCTCGACCTGATCGGCAAGGTGCTGATCAACCCCGGCGACAAGATCCTCACGGAAGAGCCCACCTACCTCGGCGCCATCCAGGCGTTCACAATGTACGGTGCCGAGTACATCTCCCTTCCGGTGGACAGCCACGGCCTCGAGACCGGCCGGCTCGAGGACGCGCTGCGCTCGGGTCCCAAGTTCATGTATGTGCTGCCCAACTTCCAGAACCCGGCCGGAACCACGCTTCCGCTCGAGCGCCGGCTCGAGCTGGTCGCCATGTCGGAGCGTTATGGGACCCCGATCATCGAGGACGATCCCTACGGCCAGCTCCGCTTCGAGGGCAAGCACATCAAGTCCCTGGTTGTGCTCGATGCCGAGGGGCTGAGGTGCCAGAGCAACGGCCGCTACAGCGGCAACGTGATCTACCTGAGCACGTTCAGCAAGACGCTCGCGCCCGGGCTCCGGCTCGGCTGGGTGGTCGCTCCCACCGATGTGATCCGCCGCATGGCCCAGGCCAAGCAGGGAACCGACCTGCACACCAGCACATTCGACCAGATGGTGGTGCATCAGGTCGCCCGCGACGGCTTCATCGACCGTCATGTGCTCCACATCCGTGAAGTGTATCGCCGCCGCCGCGACCTCATGCTGGAGTGTCTCGCGCGCGCGTTTCCCGATCCGGCCCTTGGCGTGCGCTGGACGCGCCCCCAGGGCGGCCTCTTCCTCTGGGTGACCCTGCCGGCCCCGATCGACGCCGGCGTGCTGCTGCAGCAAGCGATCGAGCGGAAGGTGGCGTTCGTCCCCGGCGCCTGCTTCCACCCGCTCGGCGGCGGACACAACACGATGCGCCTGAACTTCAGCAACGCGGCCGAGCCGATGATCGAGGAAGGCATGGCGCGCCTCGCGCGGGTGATCGCTGAGCGGCTCGCGATGTCCGGCGATCCGGTACCGAGCGCGAGCCGACGCCGGGCGGTTCAGCGCAGTCGTCCCGGAACTCCGGCGCCCAAGGGTCACGGGCCGTGCGCCGCCGGCGCCGCGCGCGCGGCGTCGCGGCGTCGCGGCGTCGCGAAGGAAGTTGATCCCGGGCGACCCTGATCGGAAGATGATCTGGTGGGACCCCGAGGCGGCCTACGACGACTCGTTCACGGTCACCCCAGATACTTCCGGATCGCCTGGAACTGGCTCTCGCCGTCGAGACCCGCCTCCGCCATCACCACCGCCCCCGGTCCGCTCCCGAGAAAGTGCCCGGCGCGGAACGGATGCCGCGTGTGGTTCCGCCCGCGCTCGGACCAGATCCACCGATCCATGGTGGGTAGCGTGAAGTCAGTGAAGCCGATCGCCTCCTGCGCACGCGCGTGTGGGAAGGCGTGCTCGCGCTCGCGCGCCGGCAGAAGGTCGAATAGCTCTGCCGACGCGACGTAGTAGACGTCGAGGTCGATTCCGGCGCCGAGCAGCAGGGGAAGGGTCTTCTTGACGAACGCGTAGGCCACGCCGTTGCCCTGAAGCACGACCGTGCCGTCACGGCGCGCGCCCTGGACGGCGCGCATCAGGTAGACACCCTTCGCGGCGTGCCAGGCCGGCGCGAGACCCAGCGCCGCGCGGTCCAGCACCGTCTCGGGTGGCCGGGTGACGAACGGTGCGATCACCGCCGGGCGCCGCGCCAGGGCCGCCGCGACCAGATACGCGATCTCCTGCGGGTCCCACGGCGTGAGCGTGATCATGGTCCCGGCGGGAAAGCTCCCTTGCAGGATCTGTAGCGCCTGCGGATCGGCGTGGGTCGGACCGTCCTCGCCGGTCTTGAGGCCGGCGTGCGCGCACACCAGGAAGAACGGCCTGTAGGGCGCGCCGTCGACCGCGTGCCGGGCCTGGTTGCCGATCGCGTGGAGCCGCGCGGCGATGTGCCCGAGCGGCGCGTTGAAGGCACCGTACGATGAGCCGGCCCCGACGTGCCACCCGAACGACGCGATACCCGCCAGCATGCCAGCCATCGCGTCCTCGCATATGCCGCCGACCGCGAGCACACGCGATCCCGGGTTGGTGCGCTGGTTGTAGTAGCCGGAAGGGAAACCCTCGGCGACCCGGCCCACGCTGGTCGACGCCAGGAGGTCGGCCGCGGCAACCACCACCGCTCCCTTGCTCTCGTGGTTGTAGAGACCGAGCACGCGGCCCAGCTCGTCGCGCAGAGTGGTGCGGGAACCGGGACGGACCACGTCGCCGGGCGAAGGACCGCCACGTGGGACGGCGCGCGCCGGCCGTTCCGCGGCGATCCTATCGCGATCACCGCCGACGGCGACGCCAATCGCGGTGGGATCGGAGTCACGGATCGCGGCGGCGATCGAGTCGGCCATCCGGAAGATGGGCTCCACGCCCGCTGGCGCTCCCGGGCGGGGCCGGCGCCCGCGCGCCGCGAGCCGCTTGCGCGCCTCGGCCAGACGCGACGCCAGCGCCACCACCATCGGTGCACGCTCCTCGACCGCGCGTCGCACGATCTGGAGGGCGTCCCAGTAGCACGCCTCGAGGATGTCCGGCCGGGCTCCGGCGCCGCAGCGTGTGGCGTCGTGGTCGCAGGTCGGAAATCCGGCCTCGGATCCGAGCGGCGCCACTGCGCGATAGAAGCCGTCCGAGCACAGCGCGTGACCGGCGCCGTGCGAGGCGCGTCCCTCGATCCCGTAGTGCCAGCCCTTCACGGTGCGATAGACGATCGCGGTGGGCTGACCGTTGTCGAGGCGCTCGGCGGCGCGCTGGGCGGCGAAGATCTGGCGGAAGTCGAGCCCGTCCGGGACGTAGACCACGTTCCAGTCGTGGAGGTAGAGGAGTTCCATCGGCGTCCACTGCACGTAATCGCCTGGGCTGGTGCCGTCACGGCACACGCGGTTGGAGTCGATCGAGGCCTGGTTCCAGTCCACGTGCAGGACCGCGTTGCCGAGCGAGGCGGTGCCGGCGGCGGCCAGCGCCTCGGCGACGCGTCCGGGCGTCATGCCACCCTCGCCCTCGACGATGTGGACGCGCGGCGCGTCGGCGCCGTAGACGTCGGCGGCCGCCCACGCCAGCCCGAGCGAGGCGGCGAGGCCGACGCCCGAGGCGCCGGTCGCGAGCCGCACGAAAGGCGTCGCCGGAGTGGGGTGGCCGTCGAGCGCCTTGGCGCGAAACCGGCTGAATAGGGAGGTGCCGTGGACCGGGTTGCGCCGGAATCCCAGCAAGTCCTCGAGCCGGAGCTGGAGCCGCTCGTCACGCGGCAGGAGCTCGGGCGCGGCGATCCTGGCCACCTCGTTCCGCAGGGCCCACATCGCGTAGAGGCCGAGCGCCTTGTGGCCGGCTGCGTACGAGATCATGTCGGCGTCGTCGCGCTCGGGGCTCGAGAGGTCGTAGTCCATGCCGCCGTAGAGCAGTGCCGCGACCAAGCGGCCGGACGAGATCGATCCGCCGGGATGACCCGAGGTCGGAACGTAGTTGAACATCAGCGAGCACAGCGCGCGGTACACGCGATCCAGGCTTTCGAAGTGCTCGAGCGCAACCGGATCGAGCGCGCCGGTCGCGCCGGCCTCGATCCACACCCCGCGGCGCGGCCCGAAGGCAACGCGCTCCCCGATCACGGGCTCGACCGTCACCATAGATGCCGTCCCTCGCGCACGAACGCCTCGAACCCGGCGCGATCCGCGGCCGCTTCACGGACGCGCTCGAGGCCCAGCCGCAGGTCCTCGGTCGCGGTCGCGATCGAGATTCTGAGGTAGTGCTGGCCCTCTGAACCGATGCGCCCGAACGAGCGCCGGTCCAGCGTGGCGACGTGGTAGCGCCACAGAAGGAACATCTGGAGCAGCGTGGCGGGGCTGGTGCGCTCGCGCGCGTCCGGCGGCAGGGCGGCACAGGCCGCGATCGCCCCTAGCCGCTCGCACACACCGGCGACGTTGGGGAACAGGTAGAAGGCGCCGCGCGGCGTCCGGCACGTGATCCCCTCGATCGCGTTCAGGCCCTGCACCATGAAGTCGCGCCGTTCCTGGAACTGCGCCACCATGCTCGCGATCGTGGCTCGGGTGAGCGGCGATTCGAGGCCGAGCCGGGCGCCGAGCTGATTGTAGGCCGGCACGCACGAGAAGTAGTTGATGTTGAGGTTGCGAAACACCGTGGCCTCTTCGGCGGTGGGGAACACCGCCCAGCCCACGCGGCCGCCGGTCCAGGCGAACGACTTCGAGACCCCGCCCACCACGATGGCGCGCTCCGCCATGCCCGGCAGCGAGGCAATCGACAGGTGGCGGTTGCCGTCGAACAGGATGTCCTCGTAGACCTCGTCCGAGTAGATCCGCATCTCGGGCCGCGCGCGCTGGAGCACAGTGAGGGCGATGCCCTCGAGCTGCTCGAGGCTCGCCACGCCACCCGTCGGGTTGGAGGGGAAGTTGAGATAGAGCAGTCGGGTGCGGGGACCGATCAGCGGCTCGAGGTCGTCGCCCTCGAAGGCGAAGCCCTTCCGCTCGTCGAGGTGGAGCGGGACCGGGCGCGCGCCGACGTAGGCGGTGAACGACTCGTAGATCGGAAAACCCGGGCTCGGGTAGATCACCTCGTCACCGGGGTTGCAGTAGGCCTCCTGACAGAGCCCGATCGGCGGCTTGGCGCCCGGGAACACGACGACTCGATCCGGCGTCACCTCGATGCCGCGCGTGCGGGCGACGCTGCGGGCGATCGCCTCGCGCAAGGGCAGAATTCCCTGCGGGTCGCAGTAGTGGGTCTCGCCCCGATCGATCGCGTGCTTGACCTCCTCGGCGATGTGGGGCGCGAGCGCGCTGTCGGGCTCACCCAGGTTGCACTTGATGACGCGGTGGCCTCCAGCCTCGAGCTCGCGAATCTGGGGACCGATGCGAAACGCGTTCTCAGAGCCCAGGAGCCGGATGCGGTCCGAGAAGACCGGCGCGGCGGGAGATCGCGCGTGTCCGGCCGCGGTCGTGAAAAGTGCGGACATCGTGGGAGGACCCTCCGTGGGGCACGGTGAGTTCGTCTCGTGGGACTACCACGCAATCACCATGCCCCGCGAAGGGGAGTCCGTCGCGCGGGCCTCGCCGAGGGACAACTCGCTGCCGGCGCGCGCGATCCGTGGCGAGGCCGGGATGGGCGGCGGAGCGTGGCCGCCCCACCGACCTGCCAAGCTGTCCGTGAAACTGCCAGACGGGTAGGTCCTTCTAAGGTCGGTCACCGGATGGCAGTGGATCCGGGAACGAAGGGCCGGCTCAGTCCGGAACGCCGAGCGGATCGGTAGCGGACCCCGACCCCGTGCCCTCGTTTGGGATCGCCGGTAAGACCGATGTGGAGCGAGTCGCCCCTCATGTCGCACCTTCTACGACAAACGGGGACGCAGACTCTCGTATGCCCCGGTTGTGCCCCAACACGAGTCGGATGGTGGCGCGTGGTGCTCTCTCGTGGGGTACGATGCCGGGCTCGCCGCAAGGAAAGGCGCGCACTTGGCGTCTGTTGCCGACCCATGCGACCCGTGAGGGCGGACTGTGGCTCCAGGTGTCGCGGGTTCGAACCCCGTCATCCACCCCA